>DASQJU010000143.1:0-3352 GCA_035630915.1 Allosphingosinicella sp. | reverse complement strand
GGTGCAGCACGACCTCGGCGGCGGTGTCGTCGTCGCCCGGCGCGGCGAGGAAGATCAGGGTGAACCTTCCCCCCTCATTGTCCATCCGCCGCACCTCGTTAAGCCCGAGCAGCGAGAAAAAGCGCAGCGTTTCCTCGGGGTTGGAGACGCGGATCATGGTGTGCAGATATTTCATTTGCGGGACCTCAATTCATCGATATAAATGCACGGTTCATCGTGCTCATGCGAGATGAACCGTGCCGGCGCCCGCGTGGACGGCCGCCGGGGTCAGGGAGACCATAACATGTCCGAGGGCTCGACGGGTAATCGCAACATCATCCTCATCGCCGCGCTCGTTCTGGGCGTTGCGATCATCGCCGGCGGCTATCTGCTCGGCGACGGCCTGAGGCGCGCGCGCATGGCCGACCGCGCCGTCACCATGCGCGGCCTCGCCGAGCGCGACGTCACGGCCAATCTCGCCAGCTGGTCGATGAACTTCTCCTCCTCGGGCACCGACGCGGCCGCGGTCCAGGCCGAGATCGAGCAGGACACGCGGACGATCAACGAATTCTTCCGCGCCGCCGGCTTTCCCGCCACCGCGATCACCGACGGCGGAGGCTCGATCAACAGCTTCTACGACAACAACCGCCAGGCCAATGTCGTGACGATCAACCGCCGCCTGCAATTCCGCACCAACGACGTGATGCGGGCGCAGCGCGCCTATAGCCGCCAGTTCGACCTGATCCGCCGCGGCGTCGAGCTGCAGGAAGGCTCGGACATGGTCTACAGCTACACCCAGCTCAATTCGATCAAGCCCGAGCTGATCGGCGCCTCGATCCAGGACGCGCGGCGCGGGGCGGAACGGTTCGCGCAGGATTCGGGCGCGGCGGTCGGCGCGATCCGCTCGGCCACCCAGGGCTATTTCTCGATCGGCGCGCGAGACGGCGACGCGGACACGGGCGACAGCGGCGGCGGGGCGGGTGCCTCACCGCTGCAGAAGGTCCGCGTGGTGACGACGATCGAGTTCTATCTGAACTAGCGCCCGGGCTGCGGTCGGGGCTGAGGTTGGGGCGCCGGGGGTGGAGACGCCGCCGGCGCCTCGACTTCGCGCATCGTGGCGAGGCTCGCCGCCGCCTGCCGCCCCGCGTCGCTGTCCGGCGCCTGCTGCGCGACCTGACGGTAGAGGCTTTCGGCCTCGGCCATGTTGCCGGTGAGCCCGGCGATCGTCCCGGCGAGAAGCACGATGTCGGGGCTGTCGGGGGCGAGCTGGCGAGCGCGGGCGATGTCGGTCGCGGCGCGGGGCAGATCGTTGACTCGGCGGGCGAGCGCAGCGGAAAGATACCAGGTGAGCGGGTCGTTCGGCACGAGCTGGGCGGCGCGGTCGATCTCGGTCCGGGCACCCTGATTGTCGTCGAGCGCGACCCGCGCCCGGGCCCGATCGAGACGGACTTCGCCGCGCAACTCGTCGGTGAGGTTCGGGCTGAGCAAAGCGGCATCCAGCGCGGCAAGCGCCTTGCGACCGTCGCCGGCCGCGACCCAGGCGTTGCCGGCCTGGGCCCAGAAATCGGCGCGGCGCGGGTCGTTGGCGCTCTCCGCCTCGCGCGCCGCTTGCTCGAACGCAGTGGCGGCGGGCTCCCACCGGTCGAGCGCGATCAGGGCGAGGCCGAGGCATTGGCGCGCGGACGCGCCGCCGCCCTGATCGTGCCAGACATTGGCGGCGGTGACCGCCATTTCGGCATTGGCGCGGATCTGGCCGGTGCACTCGCGGTAGCGCGCGGTCGCCGGGTCTTCCGGCGCGGGCGCCGGGGCGGGCGCGGGCGTGGCCGGCGCGGCCGCTTCGGGCCGTGGCCGGCGCGGCGGCATCGGATCGGGGCTGGCCGGCAAGGACGGCGCGGCCTGCATGGCGAACAGGGCAGCGGCAAGAAGGATCACAGCGACTCCAGCAGGCTTGAGATGGTGGCGATCAGCAGGGCGATATCGCCCTCGCGCGACAGGCGATGGTCCCCGTCCTTGACGAGCAAGGTCTGCACGTCGGCTGAACGGAGCCGGCCGGCAAGGTCGAGCGCCAGCGCCCAGGGCACGTCGGGGTCCTGCTGGCCGTGGAGCAGGCGGACCGGGCAATCGAGCCCGATCGGCGCATCCAGCAGAAGCAGCGCCTGGCCGCTGTCCCAGAACGCCTGCGTCGTCACCGTCGGCGAATCGCCATAGGGATTGGGCTCCTCGAGCCGCCCGTCGGCGGCGATCTGCGCCTTCTGCGCATCGCTATAGCCCCAGTCGGTGAAATCGGGCGCGGCGGCGATGCCGACCAGCGCCGCGACCCGCTCCGGCCGTGCCAGCGCGGCGAGCAGCATCAGCCAGCCGCCCATCGACGAGCCGATGAGCACGACGGGACCTTCGACATGGTCGATCATCGCCAGCGCGTCGTCGCGCCAGCTCGCCAGCGTCTCGTCCTCGAAGGCGCCGCCGCTGGCGCCGCAGCCGCCATAATCGAAGCGGAGCATCGCCCGGCCCTGCGCCGCCGCCCAGGCGTCGAGCGCGCAGGCCTTGCCGCCCTCCATGTCCGAGGCGTAGCCGGGCAGGAAGACAAGCGTCGGCCCGCGCCCGGCGCGGCTGCGACAGGCAAGGCGCCGGCCGCGGGCTTCGAGATAGGAAAGGCCGTCCATGCCGGCCCCTTATCAGCGGGCGAGGATCGCGGCGAATCCCTCCGGCGGCGCGGACCGGTATTCGAGCGCGGGATCAGTCCTTCGAGAAAATCGCTTCGATGGGCAGGCCGAAAATCTCGGCGATGCGGAAGGCGAGCGGCAGGCTCGGGTCGTATTTGCCGGTCTCGATCGCGTTGACGCTCTGGCGGGAGACCTGGAGCCGCTCGGCGAGATCGGCCTGGCTCCAGTCGCGCTCGGCGCGCAGCACCTTGAGGCGGTTCTTCATGCGCGGAACCTGGCGATGGAGCCGCCGACGCCGATCATCGCGAACCAGAGGACAGTCACGTGATAGGCGGGGACATCCTGGACCATGCCGAAATTCTCGAGGAATCCCCAGATCGTCGCGATGGCGAGGGTGAGGCCGGTGGCGATCAGCACCTGCTTGACGAAGAGGAAGCGCTGATATTCGTCGTCGGTCTCGGCGATCAGGCGGAAGATCGACCAGATCATCCCCACCACGGGCAGCGCGGGCAGGACGGCGAGCGCCCAGGCGGCCGGCCCGGTCGGCGCCCAAGGCTGCTTCATAACCATGATCGCGCCGATCAGCGCGCCGACATAGCTCAGGCCGAAACCGAGGATGCGGAAGGTGTAGCGCCGCATGTAGGGGGCCATCGCCATAAGTAAGGGTCCTTGTCTATTAGTCAAGGACGCTTTACGGCGTAATTCGCATG
>DASQJU010000142.1:0-2018 GCA_035630915.1 Allosphingosinicella sp. | reverse complement strand
CACATCCTCGTCGAGCGCGAGCCTCTTGTCCGATTTTGCGGCCATGGCCGGCTTACAGGTCCTCGGGGCGAAGTCCGTAGGTGCGCGCGGCCCACGGCGAATCCGGATCGCCTTCGCTGCCGAGATAATCGGGCTTAACGTAGCGCTTCAGCCCCGATGCCGGCGCTTTTACCGGCGTTCCGTCGGCCAGCAGCGTCATATCGAACGGGGCTTCGAACAGCAGGCCGATCTGACCAGAGCGGCACCAGCGCACCCGCGCCTGGGCAGCGACCGCGCCGCCGCCGGCGAGTTCCAAGACGACCGGCGCGCCCTCGAGCAGGTCCTCGCCGCAATCGAGCATGGCGCCGTTGGCGGAGATGTTGCGCAGGCGCACTTCGTGCGATTCGATGCCGCAATGGAGGACGGCCCGCAGAATCAGGGTGTGGCGGGGCGCCCGGGCCGGTTTCATCGCGAGCCTCTCGGCCTGCTCGCCGGCGCGCCGGCCGCTGACGATCAGCTGCCGCACGTTGGCGGGGGCGATCAGAACCGTCTCCTCGGCGAATTCGAGGCCGATATGGCGGCCCTTCAGCCACCGCACCGAACAGCGGGTCTGGTTGCAATCCTCGATGCTGATGTTGATCCGCTCGCCCACGCGCGGCTCGATGTCGGCGTCGATCATCACCCCGTGGGTCGAGACGTTGACGATCTCGACGTCAATCCGCTTGCGGCGGAAGGTGATCACCGCCTTGTCGGCGAGATTCATGTGGCGGTCTTCGCGGCGCTGGTTGGTCTTGCGCGATTCCTCGCGGCGCACGGCGATGTCGGTAAGGCCGCCGACCCGGCGGTGGTCGGCGCGCTCGCCGGCCTTGCGGACGATGATCTGTTTTTTGCCCCCGTCCTGCATGAGTGAACGTATCTCGTGCATACGAAACCTCTCCCCTGTCTCGCGGGACGCGCTATGCCACGAAAAAGGCTGAGAAATTGTTACCGAGGAGATTGATCTGGATCAGCTCATTCCACGGTCACCGACTTCGCCAGGTTGCGCGGCTGATCGACGTCGGTGCCCTTGGCCACCGCGACGTGATAGGCGAGCAGCTGCACCGGCACCGCGTAGACGAGCGGCGCGATCAGCGGGTGGACCCTGGGCATTTCGATCGTCGCGATGGCCCCTTCGCCGGCCTCGGCGATCCCTTCGGCATCGGAGATCAGCACGACCTTGCCGCCACGCGCCTGAACCTCCTGCATGTTCGAGACGGTCTTCTCGAACAAAGGCCCCGAAGGCGCGAGAACGATGATCGGGACATTGTCGTCGATCAGTGCGATCGGCCCGTGCTTCATCTCGCCCGCGGCATAGCCTTCGGCGTGAATGTAGCTGATCTCCTTGAGCTTCAGCGCGCCTTCGAGCGCGAGCGGATAATCCTGGCCGCGGCCGAGATAGAGCACGTCGCGCGCCTCGGCGATGATGTGGGCCATGGCGGCAATGTCCTCGTCATGCGCGAGCGCGGCGTTCATCGCCGCCGGCGCCTCGGTTAGGTGGAAAACGATCTCGCGCTCCTCCTCCTCGGTCATCCGACCCTTGTCGCGGGCGACCTTGGCCGCCAGCGCGGCGAGCACCGCGAGCTGGCAGGTGAACGCCTTGGTCGAAGCCACGCCGATTTCCGGCCCGGCATGGGTCGGCAGCAGAAGGTCCGCCTCGCGCGCCATCGAGCTGGTGGGCACGTTGACGACGACGGCGATGCGCTGCTTCTGCTCTTTGGCGTGGCGCAGCGCGGCGAGCGTGTCGGCGGTCTCGCCGCTCTGGGAGATGAACAGCGCCAGCCCGCCGGGCGAGAGCACCGGTTCGCGGTAGCGGAACTCGCTGGCGAAATCGATGTCGGCCGGAACCCGCGCGAACTGCTCGAACCAGTACTTGGCGACCATCCCGGCGTAGAACGAAGTGCCGCAGGCGACGATCGTCACCCGCCGGATCGCCGACAGGTCAAAATCGATCTGCGGCAGCGCGACGCGGTTGTCGGCCTGGTGGATGTAGCTCTTCAAGG
>DASQJU010000141.1:0-3456 GCA_035630915.1 Allosphingosinicella sp. | reverse complement strand
GGAAAGCGGTCGATATCCTCGGCGATCGCCGCCATCCGCGCGCATTCGCGCATCCAGTCGTGATCGGGCGCGGCATCGAAGAAGGTGATGTTCTGCGCGAGCGAGCCGGAAAGCAGCATGTCGTCCTGCATGACCACGCCGATCTGTTCGCGCAGCGCGGCGAGGCCGAGAAGGTGGAGCGGCTTACCGTCGTAGCAGATGGTCCCGGCGCTCGGTTCGAGCAGCCCGACCAGCAGCTTCAAGAGCGTGGTCTTGCCGCCCCCCGAGGGGCCGGTGATGGCGACGAACGCGCCCGGGGCGACCTCGAAATCCACGCCGGCGAGGACCGGCACCTCGCGCTCGCCGTAGCGGAAGGAGAGGTCCCGCACGCAAAGCCCGCCGGCGAGCCGCGGCCCGGCATCGGCGAACGCGGCGGCATCGTCCGCCTCGGGCTCGGACTGGACGATGTCGGTCAGCCGCTGGAGGTGGACGTCGAGCAGCCGGAGGCGGGCGGCGAAATCGAGCAGCCGGGCCGAGGAATCGGCGAACATCTGCTGATAGGTGACGAACGCCATCAGCACGCCGAGCGAGGTTGCGCCGGCGATCACCTGGCCGGCGCCAACATAGACGACGAGCACGAGCACGAAGGCCTGAATCAGGTCGCGCGCCAGATCCGCCTTCGCCTTGACCGAATCGAGCGCGTAGCGGGCGTTGACCGATTCGACATGGCGGTCGGTCCAGCGCCGTTCCCGCTCCGCTTCCTTGCGGAACAGCTTCACGGTGGCGATGCCGCGGACGGTCTCGATGAACTCCTGCTGGGTCTTGGCGAACGCCTCGATATATTCATGCTCGCGCTCCATCGAGCGGCGGACCTGCCAGATCTTGACCAGCGCGTGGACGAGGAAGCCGGCGAGCACGACCAGCGCCAGCTCGGGCGCGAACAAGGCGGCGACGGCGATGGTCAGCACCGCCATCAGGCCGTCGACCACCGCGGCCACCAGCCCCTCGGTGACGAGGTCCTTGATCGGCTGAGTCGAGGAGACCCGCGACAAAAGGACCGCGACGTGGCGGCTTTCGAACCAGCCGTGCGGCAGGCGCAGCATGTGGCGCACGACATTGGCCATGAGCTGGGTGTTGAGCAGGCCGCCGAAGGCCAGCAGCACCCGCGTCCGCACCCAGGCGACCGCGCCGCGCAGCAGGACGAGCAGGGCGAAGCCGGCCGCGAGCGGGGCTAGCGCGCTCGCATCGCCCTGGGCGACGCCGCGATCGATGACCAGCTGCACATAGAAGGGCGCGGCGATGACGAGCAGCTGGAAGGTGAGCGACAGCGCCAGCGCCTTGGGCACGATGCCGCGCGCCAGCGGCAATTTGCCGGCGAGCTGCCTGAGGCCGAGCCGCGGCGCCGGCCGCTTGGGCGCGAAGCTCGCGGTCGGCGCGAGCTCGAGCGCGATGCCGGTGAAGCGGCGGCCGAGCCGCGCCGCGTCGAGCCGGCGCAGGCCGAACGCCGGATCGTGGATCAGCGCGCCGTCGCCCCGCATCTCCTTGAGGACGACGAAATGGTTCATGTCCATGTGCAGGATCGCCGGGCATTGCAGCTTGCCGAGCGCCGCCGGCTCCAGCCTCAGCGCGCGGGCGGAAAGGCCGAGCGCGCGGGCGAAGCCGGCCAGGTCCTTCAGCGTCGTCCCCTTCAGGCTGACCTGGAAACGGTGCCGGATCTCGTTGAGATCGAGCGCGTGGCCGTGGGCCGAGGCGACCATCGCCAGGCAGGCGAGCCCGCATTCCGCCGCCTCGGACTGGAGCAGCAAAGGAAGGTCGCCGGCCGGGGCCGAAAGGCGCGCCAGGACGGTCATGCCGCCCTCCGGCGGCTTTCCCGCCACCGTTCGCGCAGCGGCGCGAGCAGCCAGTCGAGCAGCGAGCGGCGCTCGAGCGTGATGCTCGCCGAGAGCGTCATGTCCGGCCGCAGCGCGAAGGGCTCGTCGCCCACCAGCCGCACCTTAACCCGATAGGCGCTCGGGGCGTCCGGCCGTTCGGGGGAGGCGGTGGCCGCGATCTCGGTGACCACGCCGCGCCCGACTCCGTAGCGCTGATAGGGAAAGGCGTCGTAGCGCAGCGCCACCTGTTGGCCCGGCGTCAGCGAGCCGGCCGAAGCGGACGGGACCGACAGCAGCACCTCGAGCCGGTCGCCGGGGCGGACCAGGGTGGCGAGCTCCTCGCCGGCGGCGACCACCATGCCGGGCGCCGCCCTGAGCGCGGCGACCCGGCCCGCCACCGGGGCGGAAACAATGGTTTCCGCATTGATCCGGGCGACGTCGCCGCCGCGTTCCAGCGCGACCAGTGAGGATTCCGATTCAAGCGCCGCCCCCCGCGCCTCCGCCCCCAGCTCCGCCAGCCGCAGGCGCGCGGCTTCGAGCCCGTGTCCGGCCTGCGCCTCCTGCTGCTCGAGCGAAGCGAGCTGCTGGCGCAGCGCCAGCACCGCCTCGACCTGCTGCTGATAGGTGACGTCCGAGACATAGCCTCGCTCCCGGAGCGGCGCGAGATTGCGCAGCCGCCGCTCGTTATTGGCGATCCGCTCCTGCTGCAGCGATCGTTGGGCGCCGAGCGAGCGGAGCGCGTCGGACGATTCCGCCATTTGCCGGGATTGCCGCAGCCGCTCGGCCTCGCGGCGCTGCCGCTCCGCTTCCTGCCCCGCCTCGGCCAATCTTTGTTGCCGCCGGTAGCTTTCGATCACCTCCATGCGCGCCGCGCCGGCGCCCGGCAAGAAATCGGACGCGGCGATCGTGACCAGCGGCGCACCGCGCGCGACCGTTTCGCCCTGCCGCGCCGAAACGGCGGTGACGATGCCCGCCCGCGGCGCCGCCAGTCGCGACACGCCCGAAGCCGGAACGACCAGCCCGCGCACGTTGGCGACCCGGTCGAACACCGCGAACATGGCGAAGGCGAGGATCGGGAGGACGGCCGCGAGCGCCAGCCAGGCCAGAGCGCGCCAGCGCGGAACGGAAAAGGCGAGCGCCTCGCCCAGATCGGGCTCGGCCATCGCCTCGGGCCGGAACAGCGGCAGCGCCGCCGCGTCCTCCCGCCATGGGTTTCCGGGTGCGTTCAGGGCGGCTCATCCGATGGGTGGGGACGGCGGTGGGCGTGCCGTCCCCGGTGGGTGGTCCGGCTCAGCCGCCGTGGGGGTCCAGGCCGTTGCCCTCGCCGCCGGCGACATGCTCGAAGGCCTCGTCGGGAAGCTCGAGCGGTTCAAGGTCCGGATTGTCCATGGCGATGCTCCTTTTTGGTCGATGGCTCCGGCAATAGGCCGCGGCGCGCCGATATTCTTGAACCAGATGAACCTTGGGGGACGGCGGTGAGCCTAGCCGTCCCCGGTTGGTCCATGGGTCAGCCCATCGGGTCGATACAGCTGCCGTTGCCGCCCGAGGCGGCGTCCAGCGCCGCCTCGGAAAGCTCGACCAGCTCGCGGTCCGGATTGTTCATGGG
>DASQJU010000140.1:0-9215 GCA_035630915.1 Allosphingosinicella sp. | reverse complement strand
ATAGGATTGCACGTCCAGATAATAGGTGCCGGTCGTCTCGGCCAGGAAGCCGATCCGCGAGCTGATGTCGCTGGGGAAGCTGATGTCGTCGTTGGACGCGACCAAATTGCCGCTCGAATCGTAGAGGAAGATGATGGGATCGAGCTCGCCCGCCGGAAGCGCGGTGAAATCGGAATCGTAATCGGCGCCGCCGGCGACCTCGATCGTATAATATTTGCCGGCGGTCATGTTGATCTTGAACGTGTCGGTCTCGCCGAGGCCGCCATAGACGTCCGGGACCGGCGAATCGACGAAGCCGTAGCTGACGCCGGGAGCGATCAGCACGGCGTTGGCGAAGGTCGAATCGACCACGTCGGTGAGCGGCTGGAGGATGACGTCGAGCGTGTATTGGCCGGTCAGGCCAGAGCCGGGGAAGGCCTCGACGTCGATGAAATACTGGCCGGTATAAGCGGCGGTGAAGGTCAGCAGCGAATTGGTCGACGAGCCGCCGTCGTCGTCCAGGTCGACCAGGCTGAAGCCGTTGTCGAACAGAGCGATGATCGAATCCTGCAGCGGGCTCGTGCCGCTGCCGTAGACCGAGAGCATGTAGGTCCGCCCCGCCACGACGTTGAGCGCGAAGACGTCGAAATCGCCCGGCGGGTTGATCGTGTCGGTGAGGAGGATGGTGCCTGGGACGAGGATCTGGGACGGCACCCGGAGCGCCGGATCGGCCAGCGCGAACAGTGTTTCGGAGGAAGCGAAGCCGCCCAGCGCGGATTTGAAGGCGGCGGCATCGGCGCTGCAGAACAGCCAAGTGCCGTCTTTGACGAGCGCGGAATTGGCGGCGATCGTGCTTCTGTCGCGAGCGGACATTGGGTTTTCCCCCTGCATGAGGTTGCTGGCCCGGACCGGGCCGTCGAGTCCCGAAGAGAGCAGACAAAACATAGATTAAGCGGGGGGACAAATCAGGATAATCCCCGAGAAGCGGCTCAGGGTCCGGTATTTGGTCCCGACTTGCGCAGTACTTGGCCGCGTCTGGCGAACCTCCCCGTGCCGCACGCGTTGTCGCGGCGGAAAGGAGATGGGCCATGCCACAGGGCGACAAGGACAAATATACCGACAAGCAGAAGCGCAAGGCCGAGCATATCGAGGAAGGCTATGAGAGAAGCGGCGTCGGCCACAAGGAGGCAGAGCGCCGGGCTTGGGCGACGGTCAACGCGATGGACCATGGCGGCAAGAAATCGGGCTCGGGCCGCGGCCGCGCGACCAACAAGGCGCCGGCGCGCAAGGGCGGCCGCAAGGCCGGCGCCGCGCAGTCTTCCGCGAGCCGCAGTGCCGCGGCCAGGAAAGGCTGGGAGACGCGGCGCCGCAAGGCGCACGGCTGACGCGATTGCGTCGCTAAGGCGGGCTGTCTAAGCCCTCCTGAACAGGAGGGATCGGATGCTCGCGCGGCGCTGGTTGCTGATAGTCTTCGCCTTGTTGTGGGCGGCGCCCGCGGCGGCGCAGGACGCGCTGTTGCTGCGCCCCGCGCGCGTGTTCGACGGCGTCGATCCGCGCCCGCACGAGGGCTGGCAGGTGCTGGTGCGCGGCGAGCGGATCGAGGCGGTCGGTGCGAACCTCGCAGCGCCGGCCGGTGCGCGGACGATCGAACTGCCCGGCATGACCTTGATGCCCGGCCTGATCGAGGGCCATGCGCACCTCTTCCTCCATCCCTACAACGAGACGAGCTGGGACGATCAGGTGCTGCGCGAGCCGCTCGCCTTGCGCACCGACCGCGCGGTGGCCAGCGCCCGCGCCACCCTGATGGCCGGCTTCACCACCGCCCGCGACCTCGGTACCGAGGGGGCGGGCTATGCCGATGTCGGCCTGCGCGACGCGATTCAGCAGGGAATCGTGCCGGGTCCCCGCCTGCTCGTCGCCACGCGGGCGCTGGTGGCCACAGGAAGTTACGGGCCGCGCACGTTCGATCCGACGGCGCCCCTCCTCGGCGCCGAGGAAGCCGATGGACCGGCCCTGGTCGCCGCCACGCGCCGCCAGATCGGCGGCGGGGCCGACGTGGTGAAATTCTACGCCGACTATCGCTGGCGCCCCGGCGAGCCGAGCCGGGCGACCTTCACCATGGAGGAAATGCGCGCCGCGGCCGAAGTCGCCCACGCGGCGGGCCGCACCGTCGCCGCCCATGCCGCGACGCCCGAGGGCATGCGCCGCGCGATCCTCGCCGGGGTCGACACGATCGAGCATGGCTATGACGGCACCCCCGAGATCTTCCGCCTGATGCGCGAGCACGGCACCGCGCTCTGCCCGACGCTGGCGGCGACCGATGCCGTTGCCCGCTATCGCGGCTGGAACGGCGCCGCTCCTGAGCCGGAATCGGTTAGGAACAGCCGCGCGAGCTTCGCCGCCGCGCGCGCCGCCGGAGTGACGCTCTGCATGGGCGGCGACGTCGGCGTCTACGCCCATGGCGACAATGCCCGAGAGATGGAATTGATGGCCGCCTATGGCATGCCGGCCGCGGAGGTGCTGATCGCCGCCACCTCGGGCAACGCCCATATCTTCCACCTCGCCGACCGCGGCGCTATCCGCCCCGGCTTGCTCGCCGATCTGGTCGCGGTCGAGGGCGACCCGACAAGCGACATACATGCCGTGCGGGCGGTCCGGCTCGTGATCAAAGGCGGCGCGATCTTCCGCGAAGAGCGGCGGTGAAGGCGCAGGGCTTCCGCGCCCGGCTGGGCTTCGCCTTTGCCGGCATCGCCATCGTCTGGCGGCGCGAGCAGAGCTTTCGCATCCAGTGCCTCCTCGGCCTCGTCGCGGCGGCGGTGACCATTGCGCTACGGCCGGGCTGGGTGTGGGCGGCGCTCGTCGCGCTGTCGATCGGCCTCGTCCTCGCCGCCGAGCTGGTCAACGGCGCGATCGAATATACGATCGACCGGCTCCACCCGGAGATTCACGACGAGATCAAATATGCCAAGGACGCCGCCGCGGGCGCCGTTCTCCTGACCAGCCTGGCTTCAGGGTGCGTCGGCGCGGCGATGCTGCTCGATTGGTGGTTCTAGCGGCCCACCCTTACCGCAGATGCGAGAAAGCCGCGCGCGGGCCCCTCGAGAGACCCGGGCACGGCTTCCGGTCGAGGTCCATGCGGTCAGGCCATCAGCGGCGCGGCGCCGGACGCGGCCACCAGCAGAATGCCGACGAAGAAGGCGGCGAAGCAGGTGGCGAACTCGCGGAACGATGCGGCAGTCATTTTTCATCTCCACAGGCGGCGGAAGTGCCGCTGGGATCTGACTAGCCATCTAGGAGGACGAGCGCCCGCGGCATCCGACGATGCGCATCCAGAATTCGACGGCCTCGCGCGCCCTTCGACCAAGACCCCGCACGCGCCGACGAACCGCCGCGCTAAAAGAAGACCGACCAGCCGGTCCGCTCGACCAGCATCTCCAGCGCCGCGGCGCCGGCCGCGCTCGTGCCCGCGGCGTTGAGGGCTGGCGACCAGACGGCGATGCTGCCCTTGCCGGGCGCGATGGCGAGGATTCCGCCGCCGACGCCACTCTTGCCCGGCAGGCCGACGCGGAAGGCGAATTCGCCACTATTGTCGTAATGGCCGCACAGCATCATCACGCTGTTGATCCGCCGCGCGCGATGCCAGGCGGTGACCTCCGCGCCACTCTCCGGATCGCGCCCGTCGAAGGCAAGGAACAGGCCGGCGCGGGCGAGCTGGCGGCAAGACATGGCGACCGCGCACTGGCGGAAATAGGCGTCCAGCACTCTATCCACCTCGTTGCCGAGAATGCCGAAGCTCTTCATGAACCAGGCGAGCGAGCGGTTGCGCGCGCCAGTCCGCGCCTCGGAGCTGGCGACCTCCTCGTCCACCGCGACGCTCTCGTCGCGCGCCTGGGCGCGGAGCAAAGCGAGCAAGTCGCCGATCGCCGCATCGGCATCGCGATCGCCGATCAGCTGATCGGTGACCACCATCGCGCCGGGGTTGATCAAAGGGTTGCGCGGCTTGCCCCGCTCGCTTTCGAGCTGGACGATCGAGTTGAACGCCGAGCCGGTCGGCTCGCGCCCGACTTTGTCCCACAGGCTCGCCCCGACGCGGTCGAGCGCCAAAGCGAGGGTGAAGACCTTGGAAATCGACTGGATCGAGAATGGCTCGCCGCAATCGCCGGCGCCCCAGACGCGCCCGTCCTGGTCGGCGACGGCGATTCCGAGCTTGTCCGGATCGACCTCGGCCAGCGCCGGGATATAGGTCGCGACCTTCCCCGAAGCGCGATGCGGCGCGGCGGCTGCAAGCACCTCGGCGAGGAGGTCTTCCACCCGACAGCTAGTCCGAACGCGGCCGAGCGCTAGCCGCGAAGCTTGCCGGCATGCGCTCCGCAAGTTGGGCGCGGGTCAGGGGCGTCGCAGGGAGCGCGAAGACGCGGTCGGGAATCGGCGCTGCGCTGACGCTGCTCAGGTGGAACTGATCGCCAATGCGGATCGGAGTCCCGCGCGCGAGCAGGCTTTGCATCTGCGTCACCGCTTCCGGCACCGCCCCCAGCACAGCCTCGATCAGCGGACCGCCGCTGGCGAACAAACGGGCCAGCTCGCGGCCGACCGGAGCCAGCTCCGGATCGTCCGAGATGACCATCTCGAACGGCGGCGGCGGCGCGTCGGGATTCTCGGTGCCGTCGCCGCCATGGGCGCTGGCCGGGACCGGCGCCGGCGGCACGATCGCCCGCAGCGTGTAGACCCGACCCCGCCGCCCCGCGACCGTCTCGATCCCGCCCTCGACGATCTCGAACCGGGCCTGCGCGACATGGGCGAGCGCCTCACGCACGGCAACCGGCATCGCCCGGCGGATCGCATCATTGACGACGGCGAGCATGTCGTCCTGCCGAGCGACGAAGCTGCCCTGGACGTCCTGCCCCGAGAAATAGCCGACGCCGCCCCGAGTGATCAGCACCATCCGCTGATCGGGCTGGTTCGGCTGCCCGCCTTCGACATGGACCTGCCCCGCCTCGTCCACGGCGATGCTTACGGTCGGGGCCTGATTGCCGGCGCCGCCATAGCGCGCGGTGGTGTCGGCCTGGGCCGGCGCGGCCGCCAGGAATGCGAGCGCCGCACCCATCGGAAGCAGGAAACGCATCTCGTTCTCCGGCAAGGAAAATCCCTGGCCGAAGGTTAGGCGCGGCGCGGCGCGCGTCAATGCGGAAAAGCTGGATGCCCGACGAGGATTCGAACCTCGATTGACGGAGTCAGAGTCCGTAGTCTTACCTTTAGACGATCGGGCAATCGAGAGGGCCGCGAGATAGGCAGGCGGGGCGAGGCTGTCAACGCGGATCGGCCGTCCTTGCTCCGCAAACCGCCCTCATGTACAAAGGAGCCAAGTCAGTGGGAGGCTTCGGCCTCCCGAAACGAAAACAGAATGAGACGTTCGGAATGTCGGAGCAAGCCGCTTCCGCCCCATCAGCGCCGGTCGAAGACACGGCCCCCGAACTTATCGGAGTACCGGTTCCGCGCGGACTTCCGCCGCGGCGCTGGGCCTCGCGCCACACCTATGGCGCGATCGACCTCGGCACCAACAATTGCCGGCTGCTCGTCGCTCGGCCGACGGACGAGGGCTTCACCGTCATCGACGCCTTCTCCCGCGTGGTCCGCATGGGCGAAGGCATGGCGACCTCGGGCAAGCTCTCCGAAGCGGCGATGGACCGCGCCGTCTCCGCCCTCTCCGTATGCTCCGAAAAGCTGCGCCGCCGCCGCGTCAGCCTCGCCCGCTCGGTCGCCACCGAGGCCTGCCGGCGCGCCGTCAACGGGCGCCATTTCGTCGAGCGGGTGAAGCGCGAAACCGGCATCTGCCTCGAGATCATCGCTCCCGAGGAGGAGGCGCGGCTCGCCATGCTCGGCTGCCATCGCCTGCTCGAGCCCGGCGACGGGCCAGCCCTGATCTTCGACATCGGCGGCGGCTCGACCGAGCTGGTGCTGATCGATACCGACGGCGGCGAGCCCAGGATCAAATGCTGGTGGAGCGCGCCCTGGGGCGTCGCCTCGCTGACCGAGAGCGAAGGCCGCAACTTCCCGACCGTCGCCGAGCGGCTGGCCGCCTATGGCCGGATGCGCGAGCGCGTCCGCCATGCCTTCCGCCACTTCGTCGAATTGCTGCCCAAGGACCGCGAAGGCATCCGCCTGATGGGGACGAGCGGCACCGTCACCACTTTGGCAAGCGTCTATCTGTCGCTGCCGAGCTACGACCGCCGCGCGGTCGACGGGCTGAAGATGCCCTCTTCGGCGATGCGCGGCATCAGCGAGACCCTGTCGGGCATGGACCATGCCGAGCGCGCCTTGTTCCCCTGCATCGGCCACGAGCGGGCCGATCTCGTCGTCGCCGGCTGCGCGATCCTCGAGGCGATCATGGACATCTGGCCGGCCGAGACTCTCGGAGTCGCCGACCGCGGCATCCGCGAAGGAATCCTCCGTTCGCTCATGGCCCGCGACGGGCACCGGATATGAGCCGCAGCCCGACTGGCTCGGGCGGCGGCCTCCGGACCCGCGTCAAGACTGCGAAAGGCCGCAAGGTCGGCTCGACCCTCTGGCTCGAGCGGCAGCTCAACGATCCCTACGTCAAGCGCGCCAAAGCCGAGGGCTATCGCTCGCGCGCCGCCTACAAGCTGATCGAGCTCGACGAACGGTTCGGCTTCCTCAAGGGCGCGAAAAGGGTCATCGACCTCGGTATCACGCCGGGCGGCTGGACCCAGGTCGTCCGCCAGCGCCTGCCGCAGGCTGTCGTGGTCGGCATCGACCTGTTGCCGACCGATCCGATCGACGGCGCGACCATCTTCCAGATGGACTTCATGGACGATGCGGCGCCCGACCGGCTCAGGGAAGCGCTCGGCGGCCCGGCCGACCTCGTCCTTTCGGACATGGCCGCCAACACCGTCGGCCACCAGCAGACCGATCACCTGCGGACGATGGGCCTCGTCGAGGCGGCGCTCGATTTCGCCGGAGACGTGCTGCAGCCCGGCGGCGCGTTCGTCGCCAAGGTGCTCGCCGGCGGCGCCGACGCGGGCCTCGTCGCCCAGCTCAAGCGCCTGTTCGCGACGGTGAAGCACGCCAAGCCCCCGGCCAGCCGCAAGGGCTCGTCGGAATGGTATGTCGTGGCGCAAGGATTCAAGGGCTAGGAACGGCTCCGGCGCACTTCGGCGATCGCGGCCTTCAGCGCATCGTAGCCGACCGCCCCCTGCAGCACCTGGTTGCCGACGATGAAGGTCGGCGTGCCGGTCGCCTCCATTGCCCGGGCCAGCTCGACGTTGCGGGCGAGCTCGGCGCGGGCTTCGGGCGGATCGGCCTCCGCGCTGACGCCGGCCTCGGCCATCGCCTGCGCAAGCGTTGCCTCGGTCGGGCGGCCGAGTGCGAACAGGCGCTCGTGGAACTGGCGGAAACGTCCCTGGCGGGCGGCGGCGAGGCTGGCATTGGCGGCCGCCTCGCTGTTCGGCCCCAGCACCGGCAGTTCCCGCCACACGACCTTGAGGCGCGGATCTTCGCTGAGCAGCCGCTCGACGTCGGCATTGGTCTCGCGGCAATAGGGGCAGGCATAATCGAAGAACTCGACCAGCACGACGTCGCCGTTGGCGGCGCCGGCCCAAGCGGCGTGGTAGGGCGTTTCGAGCGCCGAGCGGTGACGAGTCACCGAAGCGGCCGCCTGGCGATCCTGCATCCGCTTCATCGCCTCGGGCAGAATCTCGCCGTGATTGAGCACGTAATCGCGCACGATTGCCTCGGTCGCCGCCTTGTCCGGCCCGCGCCAGGAATACCAGCCGGCCATCCCGGCGGCGCCGAGCGCAATTCCACCCACGATCGCGGCGAGGCTCGCCCCCCAACCCCCTGAAATGGCCATCAGCGGTTGCGCCGCTGGCGCTGGTTGGCGGCGCGCGAGACCATCGCGATGTCCTGGGCGCGGAGATAGTCGGGCGTGCCGATCGGCAGACCCATCATCGCCTGCTCCGCATTGGGCAGAGCGAGGCCTGGCTGGCCTTCAAGGCTGTAGCGCTCCGCCGTCGCCAGCGCCGCGCGGGGCTGATCCCCCTCGCGGTCGTAGACGATGCCGAGTTGATACCAGGCGAAGGGATTGTCGTTGTCGCGCGCGACGGCGAGCCGAAGCACGCGCTTCGCCTCCTCGAAATTGGCCGCGTCTTCGGTCGAGATCAGGGCATGGCCGAGCAAGGCGGCGATCAGCGGCTCGTTGGGGACGATCGACACGGCCTCGCGCAGCGCCTCCAGCGCTTCCCGCGGATGGCCGGATTCGAGCAGGATCTGTCCCTGGAGCTCGAGAAAATAGGGGTCGTGCGGGCGGGCGCGCAGCAGGGCGTCCGCCTCGGCATTGGCTTCGGCGGGATGGGCGGAGCGATGATAGGCGTAGGCGCGGGCATAATGGGCCGGAATCGACTGGTCGGTCACCGGATACTGGGTCAGCACCCGCTGCGGCATGTCGACATAACCTGAAAGCTTGGCGCGCACTCGCTGGAACCTCTCCTCCAGCGCCGGATCGGTCCGCGCGGTCCAGGCGGGATCGGACTCGTAGCGTTCCTGAAGCCGCTGGATTCGGTCGCCGCTGAGCGGGTGGGTCTGGGCGTAGCCATCGGCCTCCCCTGGAGCGTAAAGCCGATATTCCAGGCTTTCGATCCGGCGGAAGAAGGCGATCGAGCCTCGGCCGCTTATGCCGGCGCGGGAAAGGAAGGTCGCACCGGCCTGGTCCGCGGCATTCTCCTGGTCGCGGGTGAAGGCGAGGAAGCGGCCCATCGCCGCCTGCTGGCCGGCCATGATCGCCGCCATGCCGGCCTCGCCGCCGCCGGCCGCGATCGCCGCCGCGCCGAGCAGCAACGACAGAATCATGATCCCGGTCGCCTGCTGCACGCCCTCGCCGGAGCGAATGATATGTCCGCCGCTGATGTGGCCGAGCTCGTGCGCGATCACGCCCAACACCTCGTTGGCGTTCTCGGCGCGGGTGAACAGGCCGGAATGGAGGTAGACGATCTGCCCGCCGGCGACGAAGGCGTTGATCGAATTGTCGTGGATGAGGACGATGCGCACGTTCTCGGGCTGAAGCCCGGCGGCGAGGATCAGCGGCCGCGACATGTCGCGCATCAGCGATTCCGTCTCGGCGTCGCGCAATATCTGCTGCGCGAAGGCGGGCCGGGCCATGGCCGCGAAGCTCAGCAGGATGAGCATCGCGAGCCGGACGGCAAACCGCCCCGCCTTACGCCTCA
>DASQJU010000139.1:0-2476 GCA_035630915.1 Allosphingosinicella sp. | reverse complement strand
CGACTAGACAGGTCTTCATGTGCGTATTCCCCCTTGCGCAGACGACGGACCTAGCGGCGGAGTCGTAAGCATCGGATTAAGGTCTCATGCCGCATGCGCCGCCGCTGGGCCGGCGATCAGCAGATAAGGATCGACGAGCAGAAAAAGCTCTCCACCCGCCTCGACGGTGCCGAGCGCCACCCGGTCCCAGCCGACACCCACAGGCGCGGCGATGGGCGAACGCTGTCCGTCGGCCTCCACCACGTCCTCGACGTCGTCGACGATCAGTGCATAGGTATGGCCGTCGCACGGCACGACGATCGCGTCGCGGGCAGCCTCGTCGCCTCTCTGGCCGAGCTCCAGCGCGGCGAGCGCGTCGATCACGGTCAGAACGCGGCTGCGCAGCGCCGAAAGTCCGGCGACGTGCGGCGCGGCGCCTGGCGCGGGAGTAATGCCTTCGAGCTCGACAACCGCCTCGACGGCGGCAGCCGGGAAGGCGATACGCCTTCCGGCGAGGCTGGCGATGAGCAGCAACTCAGACATTGGCGCTCCCCTGCGCAGCGCCCCGACTCAGCGCGCCGATCAAGGCGGCGCGATCGTAGCGGTAGATGCTGTCGCCGCCGGCCGCTTCGGGCTGCGAGCGCAGCCGGACGACCTGGCCAGCCGAAGCCGGCGCCTCTTGGCTCGAATCTTCAGAGAGGATCAGGATGTCGGCACTCACGCCTTCGCGCGCCGGGACGATCCGGTAGCCGAGGCTCTCGACCAGCGGGCGCAGCATCGCGTCAATCCACGGATCGCCTTCAGGCAGGGCACAGACCGGCTGATCGCCCTCCCTCGCGGCGTGACCGCCATAGGTTGCGAAGAGCCAGTGAGGATCGAGGATCTCGACCAGAGCATTGTCGATCAGGGCCACGCCGCCGACCTCGCCCGGCGCGGGCGCGGGCTCGACCTCCAGGCGCATCGCGCGAATATCGATCACCTCGGCAAAGCCGTAGGCAATTTCGCAGGACCCGTCGGTGAGCCTCAGGACGCGCAGCTTGCCCTCGGAGGGCACGCCGTCGCAGCCGGCAAGCGGCAGGATCCGATCGCCTATCGAGACGCGCAGGCGCCCGGCGCTGTGGGCGATTGCGCCGCAATCCACGTCCTCAATCCGTTCCACCAAGGACACCGGCACGGCGCGGCGGCCGCCTTCGAGCGTCCGGAACAGGAGCAGGCTGGTCTCGCGCGCCGCCTCGGCCTCGGCCTCGGCCGTGGCCGCGAGCAAGGCCCGGTTGATATCGCTCTCGGTGAAATCGACTCCGGCGCGCTTGGCGAGGCCCGACGGATCGAGCAGCAGGATCGGGCTGCCGTCGTCCGCGAGGGTCGTCCCGGCATAGAGGCCGGCGACCATCACTGCCGGCGCGGCGGGCTTGACCACCAGCTCTTCATGATCGTGCACCGCATCGACGGCGAGCGCATAGACTTCGCCGCCGGCAGGCTTGAGCAGAACGAGGCGCCCCTGCTCGCGCGGCGCGGCGCTTTCGACGCCGAGCAACGTGGCGAGGCCGATCAGGGGCACGCGCCGGTTGCGGATGGTCGCGACCTCAGCGTCGCCGACCTGCTCGATCTTTACCGGCCCGGCCCGCAGGATTTCGTCGATCGCCGAGCGGGGCACGGCGAACACCTGTCCCCCGGCACTGACGGTCAGGGCGGGAATGATGGTGAGCGTGAGCGGAACGCGGATGATCAGGCGAACGCCCTGGTTGAGGCGGCTGTCGATGTCGACCACGCCGCCGATCCGCTCGATATTGGCGCGCACCACGTCCATGCCGACGCCCCGGCCGGAAATGGCGGTAACCTCCTGCGCAGTCGAAAGGCTGGGCATGAAGACGAGCGCGATTTTCTGCGCCGGCGTCAGCTTCTCCGCCTGCTCGGCGGTGAGGAGGCCCGCGCCGCGCGCCTTGCGGGCGAGCGCCTCGCCGTCGATGCCGCGGCCGTCGTCGGCGATCTCGATCAATATCTGATTGCCCGCCTGACGCGCCGAGACCTTGAGCGTGCCGAAGCTGCTCTTGCCTGCGGCCTGGCGTTCCTCGGCGCTCTCGATCCCGTGATCGATCGCGTTGCGCACCATGTGCGTCATCGGATCGCGGATCATCTCGAGCATTTCGCGATCGAGCTCGACGTCGCCGCCGTCGGCTTCGAGCCGCAACTGCTTGCCGAGTTCGGCGGAGAGGTCGCGGACGAGGCGCGGGAGGCCGGAGAAGAGCGCGTCGATGCGCTGCATGCGGGTGCGGGTGATGCCGTCGCGGATCTCGGCGATGCAGGCCGAAACCCGCTCGAAGGCCGCCTCGATGGCCACGTCGCGGGGGGCGTCCCGGAGGCGCCGGGCGAGTTCGTTGCGTGCCAGCACCGCGTCCGAAACGCCGCTCATCATCCGATCGAGCAGGTCGACCGACAAGCGGATCGAGCGGAGCGCCTTTTTCCCCTCCATTTCCGGTGAGGACAGAATCTCGGCGAC
>DASQJU010000138.1:0-3736 GCA_035630915.1 Allosphingosinicella sp. | reverse complement strand
GAGCAGAGCGGGGGTTAGTCCCGGCGAGATGAAGAAGCTGGCGCCCGCTTCGGCTGCGGCGTCGAGGTCGCGAGGATTGAGGATGGTGCCCGCGCCGGTGGCGATCTCCGGCACCTCCGCCGCCATACGCCGGATCGCCTCGAGCGCCGCCGGAGTCCGCAAGGTGATTTCGGCCAGGCCGATTCCCCCGGCCAGCAGCGCACGGGCCATCGGCACGGCATCATTGGCATCCTCGATGCGGATCACGGGCACCACGGGAGAGGCGGCGAGCAAGGCGCGGACGGCGGTCATCCCCCGATGGTAGCAGCGGGACCGTCCGCAGCCTAGCCGACCACCATTTCGGGACGCAGATCCATTTCCGCGGCGAGCGTCTTGAAGCGCCGTTCCACCGCTTCGCCGAGCAAGGCTTCGTCGCGCTTCTTGACCGCGAGCCGGAGCATGTCGCCCTCGCGCGAAAGCCGGCTGCGCTTGAGGCAGTCGGCGACGCCGCCGCTGAGCCGCTGCGCGAGGCGCATGGCTTGCCCCCAATTGGCGGCGCGGCGCAGCTTCTCCGGGCTGCACAGGGCCGCGATCGCCGGATAGGGCAGGTCGCGCTCGCCGCCGAAATTGCGGAACAGCGCCTGGGCGAGCATCACCCGCCCCGGCGCATCGATCGCCACCCAGTTTCCGTGCAGCGCCATGTCGATACCGCGCTCGGCGCGGAAATCGGGGTGCGCGGCCCAGCCGATGTCGGCCAGCAGGCAGGCCGCGAGCCGCAGGCGCGCCATTTTCGGCTTGTCGTCGAACACCGGCGCGATCCACGCGTCGAGTAGCTCGCCATGCTGTTCGAATCGCCCGAGGCCAACTCCGGCCTCGCGCGCCGCCTCGATCAGCGGATCGAGCCGGCGCTGCCTCGGTTCCAGCTCGTCGTAGAGCAGGCCTTCGCGAATGCCGAAGCTGGAAACGATCAGCGTGCCGGGCGTAAGCGCCCCGACCAGCGCCTGCAGCAGCCTCGTCGCATTGGGCAGGGTCGGGAAGCGCGAGAGCGAGATGGACGGGATGTCGCGCACGCTCGCCTTGTCGATCCGCGCCAGGGCGGAAAGCAGATCGACCGGCCGGTCGATCGGCATTTCGTGCTGGTGGGTGATGGGCAGCGGATGGTGCGTCAGCGCCATTTCCAGCCGCGCCAGCGTGCGCCAGCTCCCGCCGACGAGATAGAAGGGCCGACCCGCCGCCGCACCGGCGAAACCCGCACCGGCCACGGCCTTGGCGATCTTCTTGGCGAAGGTCGCCTCGCCCTTGGCGGCGAAGGCGTCGAGCCTCAGCACGCCGAGGGGGAGCGACGCGCTGCGGCCGACCTTGCCACCGCCGACCTCGACCAGCTCGAGGCTGCCGCCGCCGAGATCGCCGACGATCCCGTCCGCGTCGGTGATGGCCGAAAGCACCCCCTGCCCCGCTTGCCTGCCTTCCTCCTCACCGGAGAGGATGATCGGCTCGAAATCGAGCGCCCGGACCCGGGCGAGAAATTCGTCGCCGTTCGAAGCCTCGCGCACCGCCGCGGTAGCGACGACGCGGGTGCGGACCACGCCCATCAGCTTGGTCAGCGACCGGAACCGCTCGAGCGCGGCCAGCGCCCGCTCCGCGGCCACCGCGCCGATCTCGCCGACATCGCGACCGAGCCCGGCCAGCACTTTCTCGTTGAAGATGATCGAGGGGATGCGCTTGGCGCCGGAATAGACGACGAGGCGGACGGAGTTCGATCCGATGTCGACGATCGCGACCGGCTTCTCCGCGTGCACTAAGGATGCTCGCGCGGGATGGTCAGCTTGCGTGGCCTCGCTTCGCCCGACTGCATCGCCGCGCCGCGGCCGGAGAGCGAGGGGTTGGTCATGAAGTAATGGTGAAGGTTGAACGGCTTCTCGCCCGGCGCCGGGACGATCCGGGTCGAGCTGCCGTCGGGGTTGAGCCGCCAGCTCTGCTCGGTGTCGATGATGTTGGCGACCATCACCTGATCGACGATCTGGGCGTGGACCGTGTCGTTGAGGATCGGCAGCGCATATTCGACGCGGCGGTCGAAGTTGCGCGGCATCCAGTCGGCCGAGCTGATATAGACCTTGGCGGCGTCGTTCGGCAGCGCATCGCCATTGCCGAAGCACCAGATGCGGCTGTGCTCGAGGAAGCGGCCGACGATCGATTTGACGCTGATATTCTCACTGAGGCCGGGCACGCCCGGCCGCAGGCAGCAGATGCCGCGGATGACGAGGTCGACGTCGACCCCCGCCCGGCTCGCCTCGTAGAGCTTGTCGATGATCGCCGAATCGACCAGCGAGTTGAGCTTCGCCCAGATCCCCGCCTCGCGACCGGCCCGGGCGTGGGCGATTTCCCGGTCGATATGGTCGCACAGGCTGTCGCGCATATTGTGCGGCGACATCGCGATCAGCTCGAGCCCGCGCGGCTCGATATAGCCGGTGATGTAGTTGAAGAGGTGGCTGACGTCGTGGCCGACGCGCGGATCGGCGGTGAAGAAGCTGAGATCGGTGTAGATGCGCGCGGTGATCGGGTGATAATTGCCGGTGCCGAGGTGGATATAGGTGCGGTAGCTGCCCTCCTCGCGGCGCACGACCATCGACATCTTGGCGTGGGTCTTCCACTCGATGAAGCCGTAGACGACCTGGACGCCGGCGCGCTCGAGCGCGCTCGCCCACATCAAATTCTGCTCCTCGTCGAACCGCGCCTTCAGCTCGACCACCGCGGTCACCGACTTGCCGGCCTCGGCGGCGGCGATGAGCGCGTTGATCACCGCGCTCTGCTTGCCGGCGCGATAGAGCGTCTGCTTGATCGCCACCACGTCGGGGTCGGCCGCCGCCTGCCTGAGGAAGGCCAGGACGACGTCAAAGCTCTCATAGGGGTGGTGGACGACGATGTCCTTGGCGCGGATCGCGGCGAAGCAATCGCCGCCATATTCGCGGATCCGCTCGGGGAAGCGCGGCGTGAAGGGCGGGAATTTGAGGTCGGGCCGGTCTTCCTCGACGAGCGCGGCGAGGTCGGCGATGCCGAGGAAGCCGGTCGATTCGTAGACCAAGGCCTCGCTCGCATCGAGGCCCTCGCGGACCAGCGCCTCGAGCGTGTCGGAAATCTCCTCTTCCAGCTTGAGCCGGATCACCCGGCCCCGCCGGCGGCGCTTGAGCGCGGTGCGGTAGAAGCGCACCAGATCCTCGGCCTCCTCCTCGATCTCGATGTCGCTGTCGCGGATGATGCGGAAGGCGCCGCCGCCGAGCAGGACATAGCCGGGGAAGATCGCGTCGATCTGGCGGCGGATCACGGTCTCGATCGTCACGTAGCGCGCTTGCTCGCCCGGCAACCGGATGAAGCGCGGCAGCGTCTGCGGGACCATCAACAGCTCGCGGATCGGCTCGCCGTCCGAGATTCGCTTCAGATCGAAGATCAACGAGAAGCCGCGATTGGGGATGAACGGGAACGGGTGCGCGGGATCGATCGCCTGCGGCGTCAGCACCGGGAAGATATGATCCTCGAAATGCCGGTCGAGCCACTGATCCTCGTCGGGGGTGATCTCCTCGGGTCCGATCACCGATAGTCCCGCGGCGCGCAAGGCGGCGCGCAAATCGCTCCACACCGCCTGCTGGCTCGCGGTCAGCGCGTTCGCCTCGGCGGCGATCGCGGCGAGCTGCTGCGAGGGAGTCAGCCCGTCGTCGGACAATTCCTCGACGCCGGCGAGCTGCTGGCCCTTGAGGCCGGC
>DASQJU010000137.1:0-9095 GCA_035630915.1 Allosphingosinicella sp. | reverse complement strand
CGGTCGGTGCAGGAGGGCGGCATCACGCCGGACATCCTCGTGCCGCAGATATCCGATCCCGATTACCGTTCCCGCAACCGCGTCCGCGAATCCGATCTCCGTCGCCACCTCGTCAACGAGATCGGCGTGCAGGAGGATCTGATCCAGGACGACGGGCGGCCCGATCCGCGCTTCACCCTGACCGCCGAGCAGCTCACGCAGCGTGGGATCACCGATTACCAGCTGCACTATGCGCTGCAGACGATCGCCCGGCTGGCGCGGGTCTCTCCGCCGCCGCAGATCGCGGCGACGGGCGCGCGGCGCAGCGGCAGCCGCTAGGCGTGCGCACCCGGCTGGGACTGGCCAAACTCGTCGCGTTGCTGGTCCCGCTGGGGCTGCTCGCGGGCGCCTATGGCTCGCAATATCTGGGTGGCCTCCACCCCTGCGAGATGTGCTGGTGGCAGCGCTATGCTCATTTCACCGCTTTGCCCTTCGCCGCACTGGCGATGGTCGCCGGCGCGGGCCGGGACCGCCCTCTGGTCTGGCTCGCGGCGCTGGCGATCGCCGTCAGCGGGGCGATCGGTTTCTACCATGCCGGCGTCGAGCTCGATTATTTCGAAGGCTTCACCCAGTGCACCTCGGAGGCCGCGGGCGGCTCGGCGGCGGACGTGCTCAGGGATGTCTTTGCCAGGCCCTTGGTGCGCTGCGACGACATCCAATGGTCGTTCCTCGGCGTCTCGATGGCCGGATGGAATGCGATCCTTTCGCTCTCTGCGGCGTTGTTGATCTTATGGCTGAGCCTCTCCAAGCCCCGCACAGCGTAGCGCCCGCCCGGCGCCCCGGTGACGCGCGCGCCGATATCCCCTCGATGCTGCGCGTCGATCAGGCCGGCGAATATGGCGCGACGCGAATCTATGCCGGGCAGCTCGCCGTGCTCGGCGGCCGGCACAAATGCTCGGCGACGATCGCCGGAATGGCCGCTCAGGAGCAGCAGCACCTCAGGCATTTCGACATTTTGCTCGCCGAGCGCGGCGTGCGCCCGACCATGCTCCAGCCCTTGTGGTCGGCCGCCGGCCACGCGCTGGGCGCGGCGACGGCCCTGATCAGCCCCGCTGCCGCCATGGCCTGCACCGCCGCGATCGAGGACGAGATCGACGCCCATTATACCGAGCAGCTCGAAGCGCTCGGCGAGGAGGATTTGCCGCTCTCCGCCACGATCGAGCGCTTCCGCGCCGACGAGCGCGAGCACCGCGACGCGGCGATCGCGGCGGGCGCGGAGACGAGTCTGGGTTATCCCTTATTGTATTCGGCGATACGGGCTGGTTGTCGTATGGCGATCGAACTTTCGAAGAGGATCTGAAGATGCGCGTCACCCTGTTCGCCCTCGCCGCCGCGCTGGCCGCGATTCCCGCTCTGGCGCAGCAGCCAGGCGTCGCCGTGCCCGGCGCGCAGTCGGCCGGCCCGGCCGATCCGCGCGTCAACCAGCTGATCGTCTATGGCGACGATCCGTGCCCGGCGAGCACCGACGAGGAAATCACCGTCTGCGCGCGCCTGCCGGATTCGGACCGCTACCGCATCCCACCAAATCTGCGCGACAATCCCAACGAGCCCGCCAGCCAATCCTGGGCCGGCCGCGCGATGGAGCTGCAATATGTCGGCCGCAGCGGCACCGACAGCTGCTCGACCGCGGGCGCCGGCGGCTTCACCGGTTGCCTCAGCCAGATGATCAACCTGGCGCGCGCCGAGCGCCGCGCCGCCGGTACCGACATCAACTGGACTCGGATGGTCGAGGAGGCGCGCGCCGAGCGCGAGGCACGGCTGCAGGCCGCGACCCAGGAAGAAGAGGAGGCGGACCGGGCTACGCCGAACTGATCCCCTGATGCAGGAGGGGGTGATCGCCGAGGGCTCGCCCGGCGTCAGGCGGCTTCAAGCTCCGCCGCCACGGTTTCCTCGATCCAGCCGCCGCCGAGCAGCCGGTCGCCCTCGTAGAGCACCGCCGCCTGGCCGGGTGACACGCCATATTCGGGCTGGTCGAAGCGAACCGTCTCCCCGTCGAAGCGAGCGGGGACCGGCCGGGCGAGCGAGCGCACCTTGGCCGTCAGCCCGCAGCTTTGGTCCTCGCCGAGCCAGTTGACCGCCCCGAGCCTCGCGGCGTGCACCGCGAGCGCGCGCTTCGGGCCCACCACGACGCGCCGGCTTTCGGGCTCGAGCCGAAGCACGTAGAGCGGCTCGGCCTGGCCGCCGATCTCGAGGCCGCGGCGCTGGCCGACGGTGAAATGGATCAGGCCCCGGTGCGCGCCGAGCACGCGCCCGCTTTGGTCGACGATCTCGCCCGGAATTGCGGCCTCGGGCCGGACCTTCTTCACCACCCGGGCATAATCGCCGTCGGGCACAAAGCAGATGTCCTGGCTGTCGGGCTTGCCGGCCACCGCCAGCGCCAGTTCGCGCGCAATCTCGCGTACCGCGCTCTTCGGCAGGTCGCCGAGCGGGAAGCGGAGGAAATCGAGCTGGTCGCGGGTGGTCGCGAACAGGAAGTAGCTCTGGTCGCGCGCCGGATCGGCGGCGCGGTGCAGCTCGGCGCCCTCAGCGCCGACGACGCGCCGGACGTAGTGGCCGGTGGCGAGGCAGTCGGCGCCGAGTTCCCGCGCGAACGCCAGCAGATCGGTGAACTTCACCCCCTGGTTGCACGAGATGCAGGGGATCGGCGTGCGCCCGCGCGCATATTCGTCGGCGAAGCGCTCGATCACGCTCTCGCGGAAGCGACTTTCATAATCGAATACATAATGGGCGATGCCGAGGCGGTCGGCGACCGTCTTGGCGTCGTAAATGTCTTGCCCGGCGCAGCAGGTCTTCGACCGCACGGCGACCTCGCTTTGGTCGTAGAGCTGGAGCGTCACGCCGATCACCTCGGCCCCGCTCCGGGCGGCGAGTGCGGCCACGACCGAGGAATCGACCCCGCCCGACATGGCGACGACGATCCGCGCGCCCTTGGCGGGCCGGTCGAGCTGAAAATCCACGTGCATGATCGGCGCTAGATAGTCGCATCGGGCCGGATCGCCCAGCCCGGCGCGCGGTTTTACCGGGGATTCAGACTCTTCCCCTAGAGAATCGCCTTATGGACGAATCCTTCCAGCTCCGCGCAAGGCGCCTGCTCGGCCGGCAACAGGCCGCGCGGCTGGATTATTCGATGCTTACCGCCAGCCTCGCCGCCCACGCCGCCGCATCCGCCGCGGCACAGGCGCAGGCGCGGGCGGAGGTGTATGCGAATGGCCCGGCCGAGCCGCTCGGCGAGATCGTGCTCGCCGGCGATCAGTGGCGGGAGGCGGCCGACGCGCAGCGCGGCTGTTTCAACCGTGCCGCAATGAAACACCGTCTCAATCAGCCGTAAAGCATGTTCACCGTGAAATTTACCTTGGCGTTTTAGCCTTCCTTCAATGCTCTCCCGTTAGAGGAGGGCATGCAGAGGGCACCGATCCCGCCCGATGCGCGTGTAGTCCTGAGGTACGAATGATCGAGAATCAGAAAATCCGTCCCGCCCAGGTGATCGGTCCGCTCGGCGAACCGCTCACCATCGCATCGCTCCCGGATCCGACGACCACCCGCTGGGTGGTCCGCCGGAAGGCCGAGGTCGTGTCGGCGGTCAATGGCGGTCTGCTGAGCGTCGACGAAGCGTGCGAGCGCTACGGCCTCAGCCTCGAGGAGTTCGCCGGCTGGCAGCGCGCGGTCGATCGTTCGGGCATGCCGGGCCTAAGGGTCACCCGCATCCAGCACTACAAGACGCTGTACGAGCGCCAGCAAAGCTATTGAGGCGAAGCCCCGGGGCTTCGTTTCACACCCGAAATCGACTATTCCCTCGCCTGTCGCCTTTTCCGGCAGGAACAAGCGCGCCGGTGGCGCGTCTTGAGACTCGGATCGCTGCTGTAACGTCAGTGGCCTTTAGCAGGAGGGAATCATGGGTATCATTATCTGGCTGGTCATCGGCGGCATCGTGGGCTGGCTTGCGAGCCTCATCATGCGCACCGACGCACAGCAGGGCATCCTGCTCAACATCGTCGTCGGCATCGTCGGCGCCTTCATCGGCGGCCTGATCTTCTCGGGCGGCACGATCAACAACGCGCCGCTCAACGTCACCTCGTTCCTGGTGTCGCTGGTCGGCGCGGTCGTGCTTCTGGCGATCGTCAACCTGTTCCGCCGCGGCAGCTTGCGCTGATCCGCATCGGCGGTTGCGAGGGAAGGGCCGTCCCGTTCGGGGCGGCCCTTTCCTTATCCACCGTCTAGCGGCGCCCGGCGACGAGCCGGTAGACGAACAGCAGGATCAGCGCGCCGACGATCGCGGCGATGAAGCCCGCGCCCTCGCCCGCTTCGTACCAGCCGAGCTGCTGGCCGCAGAAACCGGCGAGCAATGCGCCGCCGATGCCGAGCGCGATGGTCACCAGACATCCGGCCGGATCCCGGCCCGGCATGATCGCCTTGGCAATGATCCCGGCAACGAGGCCGATCAGGATCCAACCCAGCCAGCCATGATCGGCAAGATATTGGGACATCATGCTCTCCTCGTTCTTGCTCGGGCGCCCGCAAACGGCGCCCACAACCTGCATTGGTCTCCCATTCGACATTGGTAAAGCCGTAAAAACCTTGTAAGAGCCCGGCGAGGGCGCCGGGCGCGGGGGGCAGCTAGGCGTCTCTTATTAAGGCTTGTTTGAGGTGATCTATTCGGCTAATACAGCCGCTGCGACGAGCGGCTGCGGGCCGTGCTGCCTGAGTTGGGGACAATGGACGCGATGAACTACGAATCGACGAAATGGAGCCGCGACGCGATCGACGATGTCGTCGTCGACGAAGAGATGCTGGCGCGGCGCCGCCGCCGCAAGCGGATCATCATCGCCGTCGTCGCGATTGCCGCCGCGCTGCTGATCGCCGTCTTCCTGTTCGGCCGGGGCGGCGAGCAGGCCGAAACTCCCAAGGGCAAAGCGGGCCAGCAGCTTCCGGCCGTCACGGTGATCGTCCCGGGCCGGCAGGACGTTCCGGCGCTGATCTCGGCGACCGGCTCGTTGGGTGCGCGCCGCGACATGCCGGTCGGCGTGCCCGGGCAGGGCGGCCAGATCGTCCGCGTGCTGGTCGAGCCCGGCCAATGGGTCCGCGCCGGCCAGACCCTCGCCATCATCGACCGCAGCGTCCAGTCGCAGACGGCGGCGCAGCTGTCCGCCCAGATTGAGGTGGCGCGCGCCGACTTGAGGCTCGCCGAAAACCAGCTGACGCGCGCCCAGCAGCTCGTCGGCCGCGGCTTCATCAGCCAGGCGGACCTCGACCAGAAGCGGGCGACCCGCGACGCCGCCGCCGCGCGCGTCCGCGTCGCCCAGGCGACGCTCGGCGCCACCCGCGCCCAGATCGGCCAGCTCGACGTGCGCGCGCCGACCGCGGGCCTCGTCCTCAGCCGCTCGGTCGAAGTCGGCCAGGTCGTCGGCGCCGGCTCGGGCGCCCTGTTCCGGATCGCCGAGGGCGGCCAGATGGAGCTGCTCGCGCGCCTGCCGCAATCGGACCTCGCCCGCCTCAGCGTCGGCGTGCCGGTCACGGTCACCCCGGTCGGCTCGACCACCGCCTATCAGGGCACGGTGTGGCAGGTTTCGCCGATCATCGATCCGCAGACCCGCCAGGGCGTCGCCCGGATCCTGGTCCCCTACAATCGCGAGCTTCGCCCCGGCGGCTTCGCCTCGGCGGAGATCCGCGCCGGCTCGACGAGCGCGCCGCTGCTTCCGGAGAGCGCGGTGCAGAGCGATCAGCGCGGCAATTTCGTCTATATCGTCGACAATCAGAACAAGGTCGTCCGCCGCGAGATCCGCATCGGCGAAGTCAGCGACCGGGGCATGGCGATCATCAGCGGGCTCCAGGGCAATGAGCGGGTGGTGCTCTCGGCCGGCGCCTTCCTCAATCCGGGCCAGCAGGTGCGGCCGGAACAGAGGCGACGCGCCCAGTAGGATCTATCGGTCATGAATTTTCGCAACATCTCCGCCTGGTCGATCCGCAACCCGGTCCCGCCGCTCGTCCTGTTCGCGGCCTTGCTGCTCGCGGGCCTCGTCGCCTTCCTCAGCATGCGCGTGCAGAACGACCCCGACATCGACATTCCCGTCGCCTGGGTCCAAATCTCGCAACCGGGCGCGGCGCCGAGCGAGATGGAGACGCAGGTCACCCAGCGGGTCGAGGCGGCGGTGCGCTCGATCGAGGGGATCGACGAGATCAACTCGAGCGTCAGCGAGGGTAGCTCGTTTACCTTCGTCCAACTCGATCTTGGCACCCCCATCGACCGGGCGGTCAACGACATACGCGACGCGATCAGCCAGATCCGCGGCGACCTCCCCGACGGCATATTGGAGCCGCAGGTCGGGCGGGAGAACACGTCCAACAACGACATCGCCAGCTGGGCGGTGATCGCGAACGACATGACGCTCGAGCAATTGAGCTGGTACGTCGACAACACGATCTCGCGCGAGCTGCTTTCGGTGCCCGGCCTTGCCGCGGTCAACCGGACCGGCGGCGTTTCCCGCGAAGTCCGGGTCGTTCTCGATCCGGCCCGGCTGCAGTCGCTCGGAATCACCGCCAGCCAGGTGAATCAGCAACTCCGGGCGATGAACATGAACGCGGCCGGCGGCCGCGCGCAGATCGCCGGCTCGGAGCAGTCCATGCGCATCATCGGCAATGCGCGCTCCGCTTATCAGCTCGGCCAGACCCAGATCTCGCTCGGCGGAGGCCGAACCATTCAGTTGGCCTCCATCGCCGAGGTGCGCGACCTTTATGCCGAGCAACGCAATTACGCGACCTTCAACGGCCGCCAGGTTCTCTCCTTCGCAATCCAGCGCGCCAAGAACGAATCCGATATCGAAGTCTATCACGGCGCCGCGGAAAAGCTGCGGCAGCTATCTGAACGGAATCCCAATATTCGATTCGAGCAGATCTTCAACTCGGTCGAATATGCCGAGGCGCAATATCATTCGGCGATGGAATCGCTGATCGAGGGCGCGATCCTCGCGGTGCTCATCGTCTTCCTCTTCCTGCGGGACTGGCGGGCGACGCTCATCTCGGCGATCGCGATCCCCTTGTCGGCGATCCCGGCCTTCTGGTTCATGGATTTGCTCGGCTTCACGCTCAACTCGATGACGCTGATGGCGCTCGGCCTCGTCGCGGGCGTGCTCGTCGACGATGCGATCGTCGAGATCGAAAACATCGTCCGGCACATGCGCATGGGCAAGAGCGCCTATCAGGCGTCGATCGATGCGGCCGACGAGATCGGCCTCGCCGTGGTCGGCACGACCTTCTCGATCGTCGCCGTGTTCCTGCCGGTCGGATTGATGCCCGACGTGGCCGGCGAATATTTCCGCAATTTCGGCTTCACCGTCGTCGCGTCGGTGCTGACCAGCCTCGCCGTGGCGCGACTGATCACGCCGATGATGTGCGCCTATTTCCTGAAGGCCAAGGGCCACGCCAAGCATGGCGAAGGCTGGCTGATGGATCGCTACATGCGGCTGCTCGCCTGGACGCTGCGGCACCGCTGGACGACCGTGGTCGGCGGCTTCCTCTCGCTGGTCGCGACCGTCATGATGTTCATGGTCCTGCCGCAGACCTTCTTCCCCGACACCGACCAGGATTTCACCGGCGTGACGGTGGAGATGGTGCCCGGGACGACGCTCGCGCAGACCGGCGAGGCGGCCCGCCAGGTCGAAGCCGTGCTTCGGCAGCAGCCGGAAGTCGAAAGCGTGTTCGCGCGCGTGCGGGTCGGCAACGCCTCGGTTTCGGCGAATCTGAAGGACCGGTCCGAGCGCGAGCGCACCAGCCAGGAGCTCGAGCGCGCGGTGGCGCCTCTGCTCAATCGCATTCCCGACGCGCGCGCTTTCTTCCGCTCGCAACAGACTGGGGGCCGGGCGCTGAACGTGCCCCTCGGCGGCGAAGATCCGGTCGCGCTCAACCAGGCGGCGCTCCGGATCGTCGAAGAAATGGGGACGCTTCCGGAAGTCGTGGCGCCGCGCATCAACGGCGATCTGCAGCGCCCCGAGATCGTGATCAGGCCGCGGCTCGATTTGGCCGCCGATCTCGGCGTGACCACCGCGGCGCTCAGCAACGCGATCCGCATCGCGACCCTCGGCGAGATCGACCAGAACAGCGCCCGCTTCTCGCTCAACGACCGCCAGATCCCGATCCGCGTGCTGCTCAGCCAGAATGCGCGGCAAAAGCTCGCCAATATCGAAAACCTGCCGGTGCCGACCACATCGGGCGGCTCGGTGCCGCTGAAGCTGGTCGCCGACATTACCTTCGGCGCCGGCCCGACCTTGATCCAGCGCACCAATCAGCAGCGCCGGATCACGATCGGCGCGGATCTCGCGCCCGGCGCGGTCAGCGGCGACGTCATGCAGAAGATCCGCCAGCTTCCGACCATGCGCAACCCGCCCGCGGGGGTCAGCGAGCTGCTGATCGGCCAGAATCGCTGGCAGGCGGAAATGATGAAGAACTTCCTGATCGCGGTCGTTTCCGGCATCTTCCTTGTGCTGGCCGTGCTGATGCTGCTCTACCACCGCTTCATGCCGCCGCTGGTCAACCTCGGCTCGCTGCTGCTGGCGCCGCTGGGCGGACTGATCGCCCTGTGGATCACCGGCCATTCGATCTCGCTGATGGTCTATATCGGCCTGCTCATGCTGATCGGCATCGTCGCGAAGAACTCGATCCTGCTGATCGACTTCGCGCTCGAGGAGATGGCCAGGGGCGTGCCGAAGCGCGAGGCGATCATGGACGCCGGCCATAAGCGCGCCCAGCCGATCGTGATGACCACGGTGGCGATGAGCGCCGGCATGATCCCGACCGCGATCGCGCTCAGCGGGGATGCCGCGTGGCGGGCGCCGATGGGCGTCGTCGTGATCGGCGGCCTGATCCTCTCGACCGTGCTGACCCTGGTCCTGGTGCCGGGCACGTTCAGCCTCGCCCTCGGGATCGAGGATCGGATGGCCCCGCGCCTGCGCCGCTGGTTCACCACCGGCGGCAGGGACGCCGGTTCCCCGGCGCCGCAGGCTGCGGAATAACAATTTGCGGGTTCCGCACTTGGGTGCGGAACCCGCAAATTGTGGTTCAGTCTT
>DASQJU010000136.1:0-26164 GCA_035630915.1 Allosphingosinicella sp. | reverse complement strand
GGGTGACAGCGCTGGGCTGGGCCGCGGCGGCTCCGGCTGCGAGCGCGACCAGCGTGGCCCACAGCCTGAGAGTGCGGCTCCGCCGCATCAGGCGAGGCCGAGCGCCGCCTTGTAGGTGTCGAGAATCGCCTCGGCCTCCTGGCGCGCGTGGGTCTCCATCTTGCGCAGGCGCACCACGGTGCGCATCGTCTTGGGGTCGTAGCCGCGGGCCTTGGCCTCGCCGTAGACGTCGCGGATATCGTCCGCCATCGCCTTCTTCTCTTCCTCGAGCCGTTCGATCCGCTCGATCAGCAGCCTCAGTTCGTCGGCCGCGATGCTTCCTTCCGCCAATTCATGCTCCATCGGATTCGGGTTGAGCGGCAGGCTCTAGGAGGTCCCTCCCGCCCGCTCAAGCGGGTTGCGCTCAACACCCGACCCTTTATTGCCCTTGGTCCGATGCCTTCGAAAGAAACCAGCCAGAGCCGCTTTGTGCCGCGCAGCCGCAAGGTCCGCATTCTCGCGACCCTGGGGCCAGCCTCCGACACGCCCGAGATGATCCGCCGCCTCGCCGAGGCCGGCGCCGACGCCTTCCGCATAAACATGAGCCACGGCAACCATGCCGATCATGCGCGGCGGATCGCGGCGATCCGCGAGATCGAGCACGAGCTCGACCGGCCGACGACGATCGTCGCCGACCTGCAGGGGCCGAAGCTGCGCGTCGGCCGGTTCGAGGGCGACAAGGCCGTGCTCAGAAACGGGCAGCGTTTCGTCTTCGACCGCGACAAGAAGCTCGGCGACGCCAAGCGCGCGACCCTGCCGCATCCCGAGATCTTCGCGGCGGTCGAGCCGGGCACGCGGCTGCTGGTCGACGACGGCAAGCTCGTCTTCCGCGTGATCGAGGCCAGCCCCGACCGCATCGAAACCAAGGTCGAGGTCGGCGGCACGATCTCCAACAACAAGGGCCTCAACGTGCCCGACGTCGTGCTGCCGCTGGCGGCGCTGACCGAGAAGGACCGCGCCGACCTCGTCTTCGCGCTCGAGCAGCATGTCGACTGGATCGCTTTGTCCTTCGTCCAGCGCCCCGAGGATGTGGCCGAGGCGCGGCGGCTGATCGGCGGCAAGGCCAATCTGCTGGCCAAGATCGAGAAGCCGGCGGCGATCGAGCGGCTCGAAGGAATCCTCGAGCTGGCCGACGCGGTGATGGTCGCGCGCGGCGATCTCGGCGTCGAGATGCCGCCCGAGGAGGTTCCGCCGCTGCAGAAGCGCATCGTCGAGGCGGCGCGGCGCATGGGCCGGCCGGTGGTGGTCGCGACGCAGATGCTCGAATCGATGATCAGCTCGCCCTCGCCGACCCGGGCCGAGGTCTCCGACGTCGCCACCGCGGTCTATGACGGGGCCGACGCGATCATGCTGTCGGCGGAGAGCGCCTCGGGCCAGTTCCCGTGCGAGGCGGTCGAGATGATGAACCGGATCGCGACCAGCGTCGAGCAGGACCCGACCCATTATGCGCGAGTCCACTTCACCGAGACGCTACCCGACGCGACCACCAACGACGCGATCGCCCGCGCCGCCAGCGACACCGTGCGCACGGTCGGCGCCAAGGCGATCGTCTGCCTGACCAGCTCGGGATCGACCGCGCGCCGGGTCGCGCGCGAGCGGCCGACCGTGCCGCTGCTGGTGCTGACGCCGTCGCTGCGCACCGCGCGGCTGCTCGGGCTGCTGTGGGGCGCGCACGCGGTCCGCACGCGCGACGTCCACAGCTTCGAAGAGATGGTCGGCAAGGCGAAGAGGATGGCGATCCGCCACGGGCTCGCCAAGGGCGGCGACCGGATCATCGTTACCGCCGGCGTGCCGTTCGGCGTGCCGGGCTCGACCAACGTCGTCCACGTCGCCCGCCTGATCGGCGACGAGCTCGACAAGCACAAGAACTAGCGGGTCGCGACCATCGCGTCGGGCTCGGAGGTGACCGGTGCCGCCTCCTCGATCAGCGGCGCGGCGAAATTGTAACGTGCGAGCTTGGGCACGCAGGCCTTGGCCTCGTCGGGCAAGAAATCATATTCGCACACGCCGCAATTGACGACGTCGCCCTGCTTGTCGATCGCCAGGATCTGCGCCTCGTCGAGCTCCTCGAGGATGTAGCGCAGACACAAAACGACGACCTGGTGGCAAACGATGAGGACTCGGCGATCCGCATGATGAAGGCTGATCGTGTCGAGCGCGCTTCTGAGGCGCAGGATGACATCGGCCCAGCTCTCGCCGCCGGGCGCTCGGAAATAGAATTTGCCGAGACGGGCGCGATGATCGGCGAGATCGGGATGGCGCTGGCGGATGCCGCTCGTCGTCAGCCGGTCGAGCACGCCGAACTCGCGCTCGCGCAGCCGCTCGTCGACGATCGGCTGGCGGCCGGAATCGGCCACGCCGCCGGCCTCGCAAATCGCCCGGGCGGTCTGGCGGGCGCGGACGTAAGGCGAGGAGAGGACGATTTCGGGCTTCTGCTCCTCAGGCAGCGCCGCGAACCAGCGGCCGAGCGCGCGCGCCTGCTCGTGGCCGAGATCGGACAGCGGCACGTCGACGTCGCGCAGGTCGATGTCGATGACGCCGAGGTTCGCGGCCTGCGCTGCCTCGCTCGCCACGTTGCCGGCGCTCTGTCCGTGGCGGACGATCCAGAGCTTTTCGGGCCATCTTTGTCTCACGCCCGGATCAATGCGCCCGGCGGGCAAAGGTTCAGAGCAGGCCTTCGGTCTCGAGGCGGCGGCGCAGATCGTCGGCGCCGGTGAAGAGATGCGCCTGCATGCCGACCGCGAGCGCGCCCTCGACGTTGATCGCGCGGTCGTCGACCAGCAAGGCCTCGGCGGGCCGCAGCCGGAAGCGGTCGAGCGCCAGCCAGTAGATCGCCGGATCGGGCTTGAGCAGCTTCACCTCGCCGGAAACGACGATGTCCCGGAAGCGGTCGAAAAAGGCCTTCTCGCCCGCGTGGAAGGGCGGCCAGAAATCGGCCGAGAAGTTGGTGATCGCGAAGAGGGGCACGCCTCTGGCATCGAGCGCTTCGACGATCTCGTGCGAGCCCGGCACCGGGCCGGTGATCGTCTCGCCGAAGCGGTCGCTCCAGGCGGCGATCACCTCGGCATAGTGGGGGAATTTCTCGTTGAGCTCGGCCGCCGCCTCGTCATAGGGCCTGCCGCCGTCGAGGCTCTCGTGCCAGGAGTAAAGATCGGTCTCCTCGACGAAGCGCAGGCGCGCCTCGTCGTCCGCGATCTGGCGGACGAGGAAGGAATCGGGATCCCAGCCGTAGAGGACGTTGCCGACGTCGAAGACGACGGCGGACACGGTCACGCGGGCTTAGCCCTGGCGCGCCTTGAAGCGGCGGTTCGTCTTGTTGATGACGTAGGTGCGGCCCCGGCGGCGGATCACGCGGCAGTCGCGGTGGCGCGACTTGAGGGACTTCAAGGAGTTGCGGATCTTCATGGCCTGAAACGCCTGCCTGTTCTTCTAGTCGATGCTGTTGCTGAAAAAGCGAAGGCGCCACCTAGGGGGAGAGGCGCTTCAAGTCAAGCGGCCCGCCCTCTCAGGCACTCCGATAGGCGTCGATCGCCGCGAACATGGCCGCGACGGCGGCGCGTTCGGCTTCGATCAGCTCCGGGCGCCAGATATCGAACAGCAAGATGACCCGCAACCGATCGCTGTCGTTCCACGCCGCGTGCTCGATCGAATCGTCGAAGATCAGGGCCTTACCCTCTTCCCAGCTCCGCGTCTCCGCGCCGACGCGAAGCCCGCAGCCGGGCGGAACGATCAGCGGCAAGTGACAGATCAGGCGGGTGTTGAGCATGCCCGTGTGCGGCGGGATCCGGGCGCCGGGCCGAAGCAGGGAAAAGTGCACCGAAGGCGTCCACCCAGGCATCCGGCAGAGCGGAACCTCCGCCAGCGCGTCCATCGTGCGCGGGCAGCGCGCGGCGTTGGTCGGGTGCGGCTCGCCATCCTCGATCAGGTAGAAAGCGCTCCAGCGCGGATCATTGAGCAGGCCGTGAAAATCGTGGTGCGGCCGATTCGGCTCGGGCCGGACGTAGGGCGTGACGCCCTGCTCGTCGGCGAGCACGGCGACGAGCTCCTCGCGAATCGCGCCGGTCAGCGCCTCCAGTCCGGCCAGCCAGGCAAACGATTCGCGCTCGTAGAACTCCCGCTGCGGCAGGCCGTCGAAATAGAAGACGCTGGGGCGCTGCTTGGTCAGCGTGGCCTGGCGCTCGCCGAACAGGATTTCGATCGAGCGGCGGAAGCGGTCGCTGACCTGCTCCGGCGCGAGTCCGGCCGCGGCCAGCCATTCCTCGAGATGGGCGCGGTAATTGCCCCCCGCCTTGGCGACCCGCGTGCGCGCCCGCCGCAGATCCTCGGCGAGCGCCGGCGGAACGGCGCCGATCCGTTCGGCCGCGCGCAGCGCCGCGGTGTAGAAGGTGGTGGCGCTGCGCTCGTCGCCGGCGACGAGGCGCCAATCGCCCTTGGCGATCAGGCCGGCAAGATCGGCCGGTGCCCGCGCGAGCAGCGCGTCGGCCTCTTCTTCCGTCACCGGCGCGTGGCCAGCTGGCGCTCCCAGGCCAGCGCGTCGGCGACGATCATGTCGAGATCGTCGCGTTCGGGGCGCCAATCGAGCGTCTCCAGGATGCGGCGATTGTCGGCGACGACCGCGGGCGGATCCCCGGGGCGGGGCGGCGCCGCGCGGCGCTCGATCTGGCGGTTGGTGACTCGATCGACGCTGTCCAGCACCTCGAGCACCGAATAGCCGTGGCCATAGCCGCAGTTCAGCAGCAGATTCTCGTCCGGCCGAGCGATCAGCCGCTCAAGCGTGCGGACGTGGGCGGCGGCGAGGTCGCTGACGTGGATATAGTCGCGCACGCCGGTGCCGTCGGGCGTGGCGAAGTCCGTGCCGTAAATGTCGACATGATCGCGGCTTCCGACCGCGGCTTCGACCGCGACCTTGACCAGGTGGGTCGCGCCGGCCGTCGAGAGGCCTGCCCGTCCCTGCGGATCGGCGCCGGCGACATTGAAGTAGCGCAGGATGCCGACGTTCAGCGCGTGGGCCGCCGCCGCATCCCCGAGCATCCGCTCGGTCATCAGCTTGGACGCGCCATAGGGATTGATCGGCGCCGCGGGAGCGCCCTCGGCCACCGGCGAGTCTTCGGGAATGCCGTAGACCGCCGCGGTCGAGGAGAAGATGAAATGGCCGACGCCGCACTCGACCGCGCTGGCGATCAGCGCACGGCTCTTCACCGTGTTGTTCTCGTAATATTTGAGCGGGTTGGCGACGGAGTCCGGGACCACCACCGATCCCGCGAAATGCATGATCGCGCCGATCCGATGCTCGCGAATGAGCCCGGCGACCAGCGCCGAATCGGCGATGTCGCCTTGCGCGAACGCGGCGCCCTCGGGCACCGCCCAGGCGAAGCCGGTCGAAAGATCGTCGATCACGACCACCGGCCAGCCGGCGTCCAACAGCGCCAGCACGGCGTGGCTGCCGATATAGCCGGCGCCCCCCGTGACCAGCACCGCATTCCTGCGCTCAACCATTCAATCCTGTCCGATGCAGCAAAATCGTCCTAAACTCGTTACACATCCTATACAGTCTCCGTCGTTAAGGACGAGGTGGGTCATGAGCAAATTCGCATCCTGCTGTGCCGCGTTGCTTGCCGTCGCCGCCGTTTCGGGCTGCGCGCCGACCGTGCAGCGCTACGCGACCGCGACCCGCTTCCATCTCGGTCAGCCGATCGCCCGCGGCGAGATCGCGGTCGAGCCCGCCGACCGCGCGGACGCGAACAGCCTAGAATTTGCGGCGATCGCCGCACCGGTCGAGCGCGAGCTCACCCGCCTCGGCTGGAACATCGTTCACGGCAACGCCCGCTCCGAGCAGGTCGCGGTGGTCCGCGTCGAGCAGGCCGCGCACCTCGCCGAGGGCTCGGGCTTCAGCATCGGCTTCGGCGTCGGCGGCGCCGATTACGGCCATCACGGTTATGGCAGCGGAGTCGCCGGTGGCGTCGGCGCCGAAATTCCGATCAGCGGCCACGCCGATCAGGTCGTCGCCACCCAGCTCGGCGTGCGCATCCAGCGCCGTTCGGACGCGACCGTCGCCTGGGAAGGCCATGCGGAGATGGAGGCGCTGGGCGGCACGCCGCTGGCTGGCCGCGCCGGCGCGGCGGACCGGCTCGCGGCGGCCTTGTTTCAGGACTTCCCCGGAGAGTCGGGTCGCACTATCAGGGTCCGCTGACGCCCCCCTAATTTTCCAAGGATGTGATGACTCTCTCAGTTTCGAGCGCCTTTGACGGCGGTAATATTCGCGTGATCGCAATCGAAGGCGACCGCATCGACCTTGAAATCGTCAAGGACCACCAATCGGACTTCTACCAGTGGTTCTACTTCCGCCTGACCGGCGGAGCCGGGCGGTCGCTGACGCTGCGCATCCTCAATTGCGCCGGCGCCGCCTATCCGATGGGCTGGGACGGCTATAACGCCTGCATCTCCGAGGACCGCGAGGATTGGCGGCGCACCGCGTCTTCCTATCGCGACGGCGTGCTGACGATCGCGCTGACGCCCTCAAGCGACAGCCTGTGGGTCGCCTATTTCGCGCCCTACACGATGGAGCGGCACCACGATCTCGTCGCCTCGATCGCCGCCATTCCGGACGTCCACTACCGCTCGCTCGGCCAAACGCTGGACGGCCGCGAGCTCGATTATTTCCGGCTCGACGGCGGCCCGCTGCAGGTCTGGCTCTACGCCCGCCAGCATCCGGGCGAGACGATGGCCGAATGGTGGATGGAGGGCGCGCTCGAGCGGCTGCTCGACGACGCGGATCCGGTCGTCCGCCGCCTTCGCGAGAAGGCTACCTTCCACGTCGTGCCGAACATGAATCCGGACGGCTCCTTCCGCGGTCACCTCAGGACCAACGCGGTGGGGATGAACCTCAACCGCGAATGGCACGAACCCAGCGCGGAGAAGAGCCCGGAAGTGCTGTTCGTCCGCAACGAGATGGACAAGACCGGCGTCGATTTCGCGATGGACATCCACGGCGACGAGGCGATCGCCGCCAATTTCCTCGCCGGCTTCGAGGGCATTCCCTCGTGGAAGCAGGAGCAGCAGGACCTGTTCGACGCGTTCGGCGCGGCACTGGTCGCGATCTCGCCCGATTTCCAGACGGACAAGGGCTATGAAATCCCGGCGGTCGGCCAGGCGAACCTGTCCATGTCCACGGCCCAGCTCGCCGAGCGCTTCGGCGCGGTCTCGATGACGCTGGAAATGCCGTTCAAGGACAATGCCGATCTGCCCGATCCGGTCTACGGCTGGTCGCCCGACCGCTGCCGCCTGCTCGCCGGCGCCTGCCTCGACGCGCTCCATGCGGTGATCGACAAGGTCGGCGCCTACCGGAAGGGCTGATGCCCCAGCTCGTCCTGATCCGCCACGGCCAGTCGGCCTGGAACCTCGAGAACCGCTTCACCGGCTGGTGGGACGTCGGCCTGACGCCGCAGGGCGAGGCCGAGGCCAAGGCGGCGGGCGAATTGCTCGCCGCCAAGGGCCTCGACTTCGACCTCTGCTTTACCAGCGTCCAGACTCGGGCGATCAAGACGCTGAACATCGCGCTCGAGGCAATGGGGCGGCTCTGGCTTCCGGTCGAGAAGAACTGGCGGCTGAACGAGCGCCATTATGGCGGGCTGACCGGACTCAACAAGGCCGAGACGGCGGCCAAGCATGGCGACGCGCAGGTCCATATCTGGCGCCGGTCGTTCGACGTGCCGCCGCCCCCGCTCGAGGCCGGAAGCCGCTACGACCTCGCTGGCGACCGGCGCTATGACGGCGTCGACGTGCCCGACACCGAGAGCCTCAAGGATACGATTGAGCGCGTCCTGCCTTATTGGGAGGAGCGGATCGCGCCGGCACTGCGTGGCGGGGAGCGCGTGCTGATCTCGGCCCACGGGAATTCGCTCAGGGCCCTGGTCAAGCACCTCTCGAATATCCCCGACGACGAGATTACCGGCCTCGAAATCCCGACCGGCCAGCCGATCGTCTACGCGCTCGGCGATGACCTCGCCGCGCTGGACCGCTATTATCTGAAGGACCGATAGCCGAGGGGACTGCCGATGACCGCGCCGGACCTGGCCGAGCTGCGCCGACGCGCCGAAGCGGGCGAGGCCGAGGCTCGGCTTGCGCTCGGGGCGCGGCTGATGGTCGGCGACGAAGTCGATCTCCACGCCGAGGAGGGAAGCCGGCTGATCGCCTTGGCAGCCGAGCAGGGAAGCGCTGACGCCGCTGCCTTGCTCGCCACGATCGAGGCGATGGGCGCGGGCCGTCGGCAAAGCTGGGACAATGCATTCGATCTGCTCGCTCTCGCCGCCGAGCGCGGCTCGGAGAGCGCTCAGGGCCAGCTCGGGTTGCTCAACCGCAATTCTGACCTCGCGGGGGATTGGCAGAGAATTCGCGAGGCTCTGAACATCGAGTCGCTGACCAAGGCGCCGGAGCGGCGCTCCCTCTGCGACGCGCCGCGCATCCGCATCATCGACGGCTTTGCCACCGCGCAGGAATGCGCATGGGTGATGGAGCGCGGGCACGGCCGGATGCGGCCGGCGATGGTGATCGATCATGGCACCGGGGGCGAGGCGAGCCATCCGAGCCGCACCAACAAGGCGCTCGAGCTGCTCGTGACCGGTATGGACGTCGTCATCCAGGTGATCCGCGCGCGCATCGCCTCCGCGACGCGCCTGCCGCTGCCGGTCTTCGAGCCCGCCCAGATCATGCATTACGCACCCGGCGAGGAATTCCGGCCGCATTACGATTTCCTGACGCCGGACTCGCCCGGCATGGCCGCACAGATGGCGCGCTACGGCCAGCGGATCGCGACCTTCCTCCTCTACCTCAACGAGGATTTCGAGGGCGGCGAGACCGTGTTTCCGCTCAAGGACATCAGCTATCGCGGACGCACCGGCGACGCTCTGTTCTTCGCCAATATCGACACCGCGAACGCGCCCGATCCGCTGACCCGGCATGCGGGGTGCCCGCCGACGCGCGGGGAGAAATGGATCCTGTCGCAGTGGATTCGCGACCGCTCGCCGGGGCCGCCGGAATAGGATTTGGATCGTCGTTCCAGCGAAAGCTGGATCTCACTTCTTGTGGCTCGGAAGGAAAAGAGATCCCGGCTTTCGCCGGGATGACGCTTTCAGGCGTCAGAATTCCTTTACGCGCTCGCGGTTGCGGGCGGACCGGCGGAGAACCTCCTCGACCGTGTCGCCGGGCATGATCGTCGCCACGCTGACGGTGACGTCGAGCGGCACCACGGCGTGGCCGATGTCGAGCGGATGGGCGGCGATGCACCGGGCGATCCGCTCCGCCGTATCGAGCGCCGAATCGGCGTCGAGATGATCGAGCAGCAGCGAGAAAGCGCCGCCCCCACCGCGCGCGGCGACGTCGCTCGCGCGGATCAGGCTTTTGAGCTGGCGGGCGATCTGGCGGAGCGCCGCATCGCCGGCGACGCGGCCGTGGCCGTCGTTGATCGCCTTGAGGTCGCAAACGTCGACCGAGATCAGGGCGGCCGGCGTGCCGTGACGCGCGGCCTGGCTCAACACGCGTTCGAGCTCGATGCGGAACTGGCGCGGGTCGAGGAGGGAAGTCAGCGGATCTCGACCCGCCGATTCCTCGGCCTCGCCGAGCCGCGCGCGCGCGTCGGCCAGAGCGGCGCGAAGCAGCGCATTCTCGTCGTTGAGACGCGACAGCTCGGTGCGCGCCTCGGGATCGGGCGCGTTCGCGGTCGCGACATTGGCCTTTCGCCGTGCCATGGCTGCGAGCTTAAAACGGGAAGGTTAACGCATCGCTTAGATTGCGCCCGATTGCGGCGCCGCCGCGCGCTGTCTAGAGCGGGCTCATGGGACAGCCTCTCGTCGGGATCATCATGGGCAGCCGCTCCGATTGGGAGACGATGCGCCTCGCCGCCGAGACTCTGGATGCGCTCGGCGTGGCTTACGAGACGCGGGTCGTTTCCGCCCACCGGACGCCCGAGCGGCTCTACGATTATGCGCGGACCGCGGCGGAGCGGGGCCTCAAGGTGATCGTCGCCGGCGCGGGCGGCGCGGCCCACCTGCCCGGCATGGCCGCCTCGATGACCTGGCTGCCGGTGCTCGGCGTGCCGGTCGAATCGAAGGCGCTGAAGGGCATGGATAGCCTGCTGTCGATCGTCCAGATGCCCGCCGGCGTTCCCGTCGGCACGCTGGCGATCGGCCCGCCGGGCGCGGCCAATGCCGGCCTCCTCGCCGCGGCGATCCTCGCCACCTCGGACGAAGCACTGGCCGGCCGGATCGAGGCCTGGCGCAAGGCGCAGACCGACGGCGTCGCCGAACGGCCGGAATGACGCTTCCGCCCGGCTCGACCATCGGCATCGTCGGCGGCGGCCAGCTCGGCCGCATGCTGGCCCTCGCCGCGGCGCAGCTCGGCTACAAATGCCACATCTACGCACCCGACGCTGACAGCGTCGCGGCCGAAGTCTCGGGGCATTTCACCCAGGCCGCGTTCGACGACGAAGCGGCGCTCGCCCGCTTTGCCGCGCAAGTGGATGTGGTGACCTACGAATTCGAGAATATTCCGACCGCGCCGCTGGCCGCGCTGCCCAATGTCCATCCACCGCTCAAGGCGCTGGAGATTTCGCAGGACCGGCTGGCGGAGAAGAGCTTCGTCGCGTCCCTCGGCGGCCGTCCCGCGCCCTTTGCCGCGGCGGACGATTTCGAGAGCCTGGAAGCCGCGCTCGCCCAAATCGGCGCGCCGGCGATCCTCAAGACTCGCCGCTTCGGCTATGACGGCAAGGGACAGGCGCGGATCGAGGCTGCCGGCGATGCCAAGGCAGCCTGGGAGACGGTCCGCGGCCAGCCTTCAATTCTCGAAGGCTTCGTTCCGTTCGAGGCGGAATTCTCGATCCTGCTCTGCCGCGGCGCCGACGGCGGGGCCGTTTTCTGGGACGCGCCGCGCAATCGGCACGAAGGCGGGATCCTCGTCTCCTCCAGCCTGCCCGCCGGGGCGCAGCTCGCCGGAGCGATCGCCGAAGGGCGCGCGCTTGCCGGCCGGATCGCCGAAGCGCTCGACTATGTCGGGGTGATGGCCGTCGAGTTCTTCGCGCTCGGCGGCGCGGCGATCTTCAACGAAGTGGCGCCGCGCGTGCACAATAGCGGGCATTGGACGATCGAAGGCGCGACGACCTCGCAGTTCGAGAACCACATCCGCGCGATCTGCGGCCTGCCGCTCGGCGCGATCGGCCTCACCGCGTCGCGGGTGGAAATGGCCAATCTGGTCGGCCACCAGACGGACGGCTGGCGCGAGATCCTCGCCGATCCCGCGGCGCACCTCCACCTCTACGGCAAGGGCGAGGCCCGGCCCGGCCGCAAGATGGGCCACGTTACGCGGCTCCTGAACGACTGAGCCCCCCGCCGCTGGCGCGGCGGAGGGCCCAATTCGAGCGATTCGTATCGCTTAGTGCGCGTGGGGCGCCGCCGGCGCCGGCGCCGTGATCACCTCGACCGGAAGGTGGAGCTGCTCCAGCTGCGGGCGCACGCGCGTGGCATCGCCGACCACCACCCAGATGAAGTTGCGCGGGTCGATGTAGCGCCGCGCAGTCGTGTCGAGCACCTGCGCGGTCATCCCGCGATAGCGGTCGGCAAGCTTCACCTGATAGTCGTCGGGCCGGTGGTAGAGCGCGTTCGTGCGCAGCGCATTGAGCACCGCTGGCGACGTCTCGTACTGGCCCGGCAGCTGGCGGGTGTTGCCGTTGATGACCCGCTGCATCTCCTCGGGAGTCACGCCGTTGGCGCCGAGGAAGCCAGCGACATCCTCCAGAGCGGCGGCGATCGAGTCGCCGGTCCGGTCTGCCTGAACCGGCGCCTGGATGACGTAGGGCACCTGATGCTCGCGCAGGTTCGGGCCGCCGCCAACGCCGTAGGACCAGCCGCGACGCTCGCGCAGGTCCATGTTGAGGCGCGACAGGAAGTTGCCGCCGAGCACCTCGTTGGCCGCCTGCAGGTTCAGCAGGTCCTCGGTCCCGTTGGCCGAGAGAAGCTGGCCGGCGAGAATGAAGCTCTGCGGCGATTGCGGCCGGTCGATCAGGACGATCCGGGGCGCCACCGAAGGGGCGTGGGCCGGGAAGGTCTTGGTGCCGCGCGGCGCGGCCGGGGCACGCCAGGTGCCGAAGCGGCTTTCGAGCTGAGCGACGAATTGGTTCAGCGGAAGATCGCCGACCGCGAAGATCGTCGCGTTGTCCGGACGGATCCAGCTCTGGTGGAAGGCGACCAGCTCGGCGCGGGTCAGCGCCTGCACCGCGGCCGGATCACCGGTGCCCGTGCCCGGCTTCCCGTAGGGATGCTGGGCTCCGTAGAGCAAAGCCGGCAGCGCCCGGGCGGCGAGGCCCTGCGGCTGGGTCATCTCCGCGGCGATTCCGGCGAGCTGCTGCTGGCGGATCCGCTCGACCTCGGCCGGCGCGAAGGCCGGGTTGCGGACGATGTCCGCGAACAGATCGAGCGACGCGCCGAGGTTCGGCGTCAGCGTCGTCAGCGAGACGGTCGTCCGGTCGAGATTGGCGCCGGCGGTGATCGTCGCGCCGAGCCGCTCCTGCGCCTCGGCGATCTGGATCGAGTTGAGACGGGTCGTCCCTTCCTCGAGCAGGTTCAGCATCATCGCCTGGGTGCCCAGCCGGTTGGCGGGGTCGGCGGCGATGCCGGCGTTGAACTCGACCGCGATGCGGGTCACCGGAACGACGTTGCGGCGGGCATAGACCACCTGGATGCCGTTCGAGAGGCGAGCGCGCTCGGTCGCCGGGAAGTCCAGCTGCACATCGGCGCCGACCGGCGGCATCGGCGCGCGGGTGCGCCTCGTGGCGGCGCCCGCCTGCTCGTCGGAGGCGTCGAAGCGCGACGGCGCGAGCGGCCGGTCGCCCGGCTGCGGCGGCGTGTAGTAACGCGGCCGCTGGCTCGGCGTGCTGACGTTGACGCCGGCGGGCGCGGCCTGGCCGGCGCGGTTGCGCTGGCCGGACACGCCCGAGGCCTCCTCATAGGCTTCGCGCGCGCCCGGATCGACGCGGATGGCGAGGACCGGCCGGCTCAGCCAGCGCTGCATCGCGGTGCGGACCTGCGCGGGCGTCACGCGGGCGAGCCGCTCGAGCCGGGTGCGGTAGAAATTGGGGTCGTTGGCGTAGAGCATGCCCTCGGCCAGAGCGACGGCCTTGCCCCCGAAGCCGCCGACCTGCTCGAGGCCCTGGATTCGGGCGGAGAGGGCGACCATCACCGCGCGGCGCACCTCGTCGGCGGTCGGGCCGGTGCGGACGAACTCGGCGATGATCTCGTCGAGCCGGCGCGAGACGGCGTCGGCGTCCTGACCCGGCTTCACGTCGGCGGTCACCTCGAACATGCTGATCCGGTGGAACGGCTGCACGCCGCCAGTGACGCTGACCGCGGTCTGCTCACCGCGCACGAGCGTGTTGTCGAGCCGCGAGCTGGAAAGCCCGCCGAGAATGGTCGCGCCGACCGACAAGGCTACCGTGTCTTCCTCGGTCAGGCCGGGAACGGCCCGATCGCTATTTCGGCGACATTCCGCGCCGGCAGCGTCGGCACCGCGGCGGCGGCGGGCGTGTTGACCGGGCCGCGCGGAATGTCGCCGAAATAGCGATCGACCAGCGGGCGCGCCTGGGCGACATTGATGTCGCCGGCGAGCACGAGGATCGCGTTGTTCGGGCCGTAGCGCTCGCGGAACCAGCCCTGGACCGTCTCCAGCGTCGCGGCGTCGAGATCGCGCATCGAGCCGATCGTCGAGTGGCGATAGGGGTGGCCTTCGGGGAACAGCCCCTCGAGCTGGGCATATTCGACCATGCCGTAGGGCTCGTTGTCGCCCTGGCGCTTCTCGTTCTGGACGACTCCGCGCTGGTTGTTGAGCACCTCCTGGGTCACCGCGCCGAGCAAATGGCCCATGCGGTCGCTCTCGAGATAGAGTGCCTGGTCGAGCGCGGCGCGCGGGACGGTCTGGAAATAGTTGGTGCGGTCGAACCAGGTCGTCCCGTTGAGATCGGTGGCGCCCATCGCGCGGGTATAGGTGAAATAGTCGCCCGGCGCGTTCTCGGAGCCGTTGAACATGAGGTGCTCGAACAGGTGGGCAAAGCCGGTCCGGCCGGCGGGCTCGTCCTTCGAGCCGACATTGTACCAGACGCTGACCGCGACCACCGGGGCCTTGTGGTCCTCGTGGACGATGACCCTGAGGCCGTTGGGCAGAGTGAAGGTCTGATAGGGGATGTTCACCCGGGCCAGCAGTGCGGCGGGATCGGCCGAAGCCGCCGCGGCCGGCGCCCGGCGCTGGGCGGTGGCCGAGGAACCGACGAGAGTAAGAGTGGCCGCGATCGCGAAGGCGGAAAGAATCTTGCGCATGTGAATCCCCATGTCGTGCAGGGGCGGAACACTAGCGCGGTGTGCCATTAAGGCAATACGCTTCGTACCTTAGCGGCAAGATTGTCGCGAGGTCATTGTGCGGACCGACGCGGGCACTACATCCTTTGCGACTTTCAATGGGGCCGCTGCCAATGAACCTCGAGAAATTCACCGATCGCGCGCGGGGCTTCCTGCAATCGGCGCAGACCGTGGCGTCGCGGATGAACCATCAGCAGATCGCGCCGATCCACGTGCTCAAGGCGCTGCTGGAGGACGAGCAGGGCATGGCCGCGGGGCTGATCGCCAAGGCCGGCGGCAGCGCCGAGGCGGCGCGGCGCGAGACCGACGAGGCGCTGGCCAAGATTCCGGTCGTTTCCGGCACCGGCGCCAGCCAGGCGCCGGCGCTCAACGGAGACACGATCCGGCTGCTCGATACGGCCGAGGAGATCGCGCAAAAGGCGGGCGATTCCTATGTCTCGGTCGAGCGGCTGCTGACCGCCATCGTCATCTCGCAGACCGATGCCGGCAAGGCGCTGCGCGACTCGGGGCTCAAGGCCGAGACCCTCAACGCGGCGATCAACGAGCTGCGCGGCGGGCGCACCGCCGACACCGCGGGCGCCGAGGACCGCTACGACGCGCTTAAGAAGTTCGCCCGCGACCTCACCCAGGCGGCGAGGGACGGCAAGCTCGACCCGGTGATCGGCCGTGACGAGGAAATCCGCCGCACGGTCCAGATCCTCGCCCGGCGGACCAAGAACAATCCGGTGCTGATCGGCGATCCTGGCGTCGGCAAGACTGCGATCGCCGAAGGCCTCGCGCTCAGGATCGCCAATGGCGACGTGCCCGACAGCTTGAAGGACCGCCGGCTGATGGCGCTCGACATGGGCTCGCTCATCGCCGGCGCCAAATATCGCGGCGAGTTCGAGGAGCGGCTGAAGGGCGTGCTCGACGAGGTGAAGGGCGCCGAGGGCGACGTCGTCCTGTTCATCGACGAGATGCACACCTTGATCGGCGCCGGCGCCAGCGAAGGGGCGATGGACGCGTCGAACTTGCTCAAGCCGGCGCTCGCCCGCGGCGAGCTGCACTGCATCGGCGCGACCACGCTCGACGAATATCGCAAGCATGTCGAGAAGGACCCGGCGCTGCAGCGGCGCGTCCAGCCGGTGTTCATCGGCGAGCCGACCGTCGAGGACTCGATCTCGATCCTCAGGGGCCTCAAGGAGAAATACGAGCTTCACCACGGCGTCCGCATCACTGACGCAGCCTTGGTCTCCGCCGCGACGCTCTCCAACCGCTACATCACCGACCGCTTCCTGCCCGACAAGGCGATCGACCTGATGGACGAGGCGGCGAGCCGGATCCGGATGGAGGTCGAATCCAAGCCCGAGGAGATCGAGACGCTCGACCGGCGGATCATCCAGCTCAAGATCGAGCGAGAGGCGCTGAAGAAGGAGAAGGACGCGGCCTCCAAGGAGCGGCTCAAGGCGCTCGAGGCGGAGCTCGCCGGGCTGGAGGAGCAGTCGGCGGCGCTGACCACGCGCTGGCAGGCCGAGAAGGACAAGATCGCCGGCGAAGCGAAGATCAAGGAGCAGCTCGACGCCGCCCGGCTCGAGCTCGAGCAGGCGCAGCGCTCCGGCGACCTCGCCAAGGCCGGGGAGCTCCAATATGGCCGCATCCCGGCGCTCGAGAAGCAGCTCGAGGAGGCCGCCGTCGCCAGCGGCAGCGCGATGCTTCGCGAGGAGGTGACAAGCGAGGATATCGCCGCGGTCGTCGCCCGCTGGACCGGCATCCCGATGGAGCGGATGCTCGAAGGCGAACGCTCCAAATTGCTGGCGATGGAAGAGACGATCGGCAAGCGCGTGATCGGCCAGCAGGAAGCCGTCGTGGCCGTCAGCAAGGCCGTCCGCCGCGCCCGCGCCGGCCTTCAGGACCCGAACCGGCCGCTCGGCTCCTTCTTGTTCCTCGGGCCCACGGGCGTCGGCAAGACCGAGCTCACCCGTGCGCTGGCCGAATTCCTGTTCGACGATCCGCACGCAATGGTTCGCATCGACATGTCGGAGTTCATGGAGAAGCACTCGGTCGCGCGGCTGATCGGCGCCCCTCCGGGCTATGTCGGCTATGAGGAAGGCGGCGTGCTGACCGAAGCAGTGCGGCGGCGGCCCTATCAGGTCGTCCTGTTCGACGAGGTCGAGAAGGCGCATGGCGACGTCTTCAACATCCTCCTCCAGGTGCTCGACGACGGGCGGCTGACCGACGGCCAGGGCCGGGTCGCCGATTTCACCAATACGATCATCATCCTGACTTCGAACCTCGGCAGCCAGTTCCTGACGAGCCTCGCCGACGGCCAGAGCGTCGACGATGTCGAGCCGCAGGTGATGGAGGTCGTCCGCGCCCATTTCCGGCCTGAATTCCTCAACCGGCTGGACGAGATCATCCTCTTCCACCGGCTCGCGGCCGACCATATGGGCCCGATCGTCGACATCCAGGTCGCCCGCGTCCAGCAGCTGCTCAAGGACCGCAAGATCACTCTCGACCTGACCGACGGCGCGCGCGCCTGGCTCGGCCGCGTCGGCTACGATCCGGTCTATGGCGCGCGGCCGCTGAAGCGCGCGGTCCAGAAATATCTCCAGGACCCGCTCGCCGACGCGATTCTGCGCGGCGACGTCAAGGACGGGGCGACGGTGAAGGTCGACGAAGGCGACGGCGCGCTGAAACTGGTGCCTGCCTGAATTCGATCCGGGTGGAATTGAATCGTCATTCCAGCGAAAGCTGGAATCTCACTTCTTTCTCGCATTGAAGGGAAAATAGATTCCAGCTTTCGCTGGAATGACGGATTTCGGGCATAACCGGAGCAAACGCTAAACCGGCTCCGCCACGTCGAACGCGATGCTCAGCCTCTCCCCCGCCGGGAATGGCACCGTCGCGTGCCACATGGTCGACGGGAACAGCACCAGCCGGCCAGGCTTGGGCTCGACCATCCGCAGCGGCGGCAGATCGAGGCCGAGATCCTGGTGCGGCTCACCGAGCTTGAGCCAGCCTTCCTGGCCTTGCGCCTTCTCGGGGACGGCGAGGTAGAAGGCCGAGCTCAGCCAGCCTTCGGGGTGGAAGTGCGGATCGTGGTGACCGGCGTCGGTCAGACGCACCGACCAGGAGCCGGAAAAGCGCACGGGCCGGTCGCGCGGCGCCTTGAGCGTCGGATGCGAGGGATCGATGGGCGGGAGCTGCGCGATGTGGCGCTTGACCGCGTCGGTGAACAGGGCGCGGGCCGCTTGCAGCTCGGGCTCGATCCGGTGCAGCAAATGCCCTTCCGTCTGGGTGCCCCCGCGGACCGACTGGTGGAGCGGTTCGGCGACCGCCGTGTGCAGCGCCCGGGCGCGCTCGGCGAGCCCTTGCGGAAGCTCGAGATCGATGACCGAGACGAGCCGCTCGTCGCCTTCCAGCCATGCCGCGCGCTCGGGATTGCTGAGGCGCCAGGCCGCCGACAGATAGGGCGTCACTTCGGGCGCGTCCGTCGCCAGCTTGGGCTCGAGCAGGGCCGCGGCCTGCTCCGGCCGCCCGCTGCGAAGCGCGTTGCGCGCGCGCCGCACCAACAGGTCGACCTCATCGAAATGGGCGAGCGGGGCGAACAATTGCTCGGCCAGCGCGTGATCGCCGAGCTCGTCGATGCAAATCGCCTCGTTGGCGTCGAAGGTCGGATGGGCCCCGGCCGCTGCGCGGGCGCGCGCGATCGCCTCCAGCGCATCGCCATAGCGCAGCGCGCGGATCAGGCTGATGATCAGCTCGCGCCAGAGGAAGACGTCGCGCGGACGAAGCCTGAGCGCGCGATCGAAGGATTCGGTGAGCCGCTTCGTCTCGCCGGCGGTGCAGACGAGCTGCACGCGATAGGCATGACCCTCGAGCCAGCCGGGATCGGCCGCCAACATGCCGTCGAGCCGGGCAGCAGCAGCAGCCGGTCCCTGCTCCTGCTGGAGCGCCTCGATCATCCCGAGCCGCGCCGTATCGCGCGGCTCGATCCCGATCGCCCGCTCGTAGAGCGCGACCGCCGGCAGCCCGGCCTCGAACGCCACCCGGGCGTAGAGGTGGGCGACTCCGAAGTCCTCGGGCCAGAGCGAAGCGGCTTGGCGGCACGACGCGACGGCGCTCGCCAGATCGCCCTCGGCGCGCTGGAGCAGGCCGCTGACGTGCCACAGCCGCGGATCGCCGGGATTGAACACGCGCGCCGCATCGAGCGCCTCGAGCGCAACAGCTTCGCGCCCGGTCCCGAATGCGGCCATGGCGGCCTGAAAGCTGGCATCGGCATCGGCCGGATCGACGATCGTCATGTGGAATAGCCCAGTTTTTCGGCCCACGGCGCCAGGATCGGCAGCACCGGCGCCATGTGCGCCCGATAGCGTTCCCAGCGCCCGCGCGCCCGTTGGTAGATTGGCTGCGCGACCTGCGCGTAGCTCGGCGTCTTGATCGGTCCCCGCTCGATTGCGGTGGCCTGATTGTCAAGCACGCGATCGTCCCAGACGAGGCCGAGGAAGGCGATGAGCGCCCGCATTTCCCGCTCCTTGTCCTCGACCAGATCCTCGTAGCGGAGCGTGTAAACATCGAGCAGCAGGATCGCGCGCGCCCGCTCCCAAAAGGAAAGCGCCAGCGCGTAGAGCCGCGCCGCATCTGTAAGATCGAGGAAGTTGGCCATCGCCGCATTGAGGTCGAACGGCTGCATGAAGCAGCTCAGCACGACGTCGCAGGGATGGCGCGCGGCGAAGATGAATTTGGCGTCCGGGAAGAGCCGGTGAATGAGCGGCGCGCCGAGCAGGTTGAGCGGCAGCTTGTCGATCACGGTCCGTCCGTCCACCGGGCCCAGCGCATCGAAATAGAGATCGCGCAGCCGCTCCGTCTCGGCTTCGTCCAGCTCGGGCAGGCGCTGGAAATCGCCCAGCGCCGACGCGGCGCGCTCGAGCAGCGGCACCTCCTCGAGTACGTTCAGCGCCGGATGGCCCATCAGCAGCGTATCGAGCAGGGTCGTGCCCGAACGCGGGAAGCCCACGAGGAAGACCGGCGACGGGCGCTCGCCGGGCCCGACAGGCCGCCAGCGCGCGGCGTAGCCCTCGGTCAGCATGTCGCCGATCGCCGCGACATGGGCGCGGTATGCGGCGGCCTGGTTCCGGGCGCCGGGGCTGGCTGCCTCGGCAAGGGCGTTCATCTCGCCATAGGCGGCAAAGGCGCGGTCGGCCTCCCCGGCTTTGTCGGCCAGCCGCCCGATCAGCGCCGCCCGCCGGGCGGGGACCTCGTTCGCCGGGATTGCCAGCGCGGCCTGGAGCGCCTCCTGCGCGCGGCCGTCGCGGTCGAGCGCCAGCGCGTTGAGATAGGGCAGGTCGAGCCCCCGAGCCTCGGCCTCGGCGATCAGCGCGGGGAGGCGGTCGAGCCGGTTGCCGCGCTCGAGCATCTGGCCGCGCTCAAGCCAAGATGCCTCGTGCGACGGCGCTCGGCGGTACAGGCTCTCCGCCTCGTCGTAGCGCACCAAAGCGGAGAGAGCCCGGGCGAGGTCGAGCAGACCGGGGGCCTCATCCGGTACGCTTTGCCCCGCCGCAACCAGGGTCTCCGCCGCCTCGTCGCGCCGTCCGGCGTCCACCAGCGCGGAGGCGAAATTGAACTGCACGCCCAATTCCGCGGGCCGCAATGCCGCCGCCTTCGACAGTGCGGCAATTGCGCCATCGAGATCGCCGGCGGCGCGCCGCGCATTGCCGAGATTGTTCCAGATTTCCCAATCCTCGGGCGCCTGCGCGACCACCGTCTCGTAGCGCTCGGCCGCCTCGGCATGACGTCCGCTCGCCTGCAGCTGGAAGCCCTCGGCGCGAAGCCGGCGCAGGTCGGTCACAGCGAATAGCCGAGCCGCTCGGCCCAAGGCGCGAGGATCGGCAGGACCGGGGCCATCTGGGAGCGGTAACGTCCCCACCGGCCGACGGAACGGCCGTAGAGTGGCTCGGTCACCTGCTTGTAGCTCGCGGTGGCGATGCGCGACCGCTTCGCCGCCGCCGCCTGGTTGTCGAGCACCCGTTCGTCCCACGGGAGGCCGAGAAAATCGAGCAAAGCGCGCATCTCCGCCTGCGGATCGGCGATCAGCCGCTCGTAGCGCAGGCGATGGACTTGGATCGGAAGGAGGGTGCTTGCCCGGGTCCAGGCATCGAAGACCACGTCGTACAATCGGGCCGCGCCTTCGATCGTCGTGAAGCAGCGCATCGCGCGATTCAGGTTGAAGTTCGACATGAAGCAGCTCAGCGCGACGTCGCACGGGTGGCGCTCGACGAACACGATCTTGGCGTCCGGGAACAGGCGCTGGACCGGCGCCATGCGCGCCATGTGCAGCGGGAATTTGTCGACGATCGTCTGGCCGGGCCCGGGCGGGGACATGGCGTTGACGCGCTCGAAATAGAGCGAGCGCAGCGCATTCGCCTGGGCAGATTCGAGCGAAGCGAGCCGCGCATGTCCGCCCAGCGCCGTCTCGACCTCTTCGAAGGGCGGCATCTCCTCCAGGACGTGGAGGTTCGGCAGGTTCATCAGCAAGGTATCGAGCAAGGTGGTGCCCGAGCGCGGGAAGCCAATGATGAAGATCGGCGCCGGAGGCTCGGCGGCGAGCGCGAGCGTCTGCCAGGACGCGACCCATTCGGGCGTGAGGAGCGCGGCGTTGGCTTTGACTTCGGCGGCGTAATCGGGGCCGAGGTCCACGCCCGATTTGGCCGCGAGCGCCGCCTGGTTCATCTCGGCGAAGGCGGCGAAGGCGCGCTCGCTCTGCCCGAGCCGGTCGGCAATCTCCCCGATCAGCTGCGCCTTGCGCATCGGATCGATCGACGGTGGAGCGGCCTCGGCCAGCGGCAGCGCCTCGGCGAAGCGCCCCTGCCGGCGCAGCGCCCAGGCGCGGAGGAACCCCGCCTCGGCGCCGCCCGGACCGCCCTGCCCTTCCGCCTGCGCGGCAAGCGCGGCGAGATCGTCGATGCGGTTGAGGCTCTCGAGCAAAATGCCCAGTTCCAGATAGGGCGCTATGTCCGCAGGATCGAGCCGGATCGCGGCGCGGAAGGCGGCCTCGGCCGTCGCGTAGTCGCCCGACGCCGCCTCGGCGAGGCCGAGCTCGGTCTGCACCCGCGCGACGTTAGGCGAAATGCGAGCGGCCTCGCGCATCAGTGCCCGCCGCTCCCCGCTCCGCTCCGCGCGGTCGAACACGCCCGACAAATTTAGAACGATCTCGACCATGTCCGGTCGAAGTCCGATCGCCTGCCGCAACGCGACAGCCGCACCGTCCTGGTCGCCGAGCGCCGCTCTGGCGTTGCCGAGATTGTTCCAGCTCTCCCAGTCGCTCGGAGCAGCGCGGATCACATCCTTGTAGGCGGCGGCGGCCTCGACATGACGCCCCTGCTGCTGCCAGGCAAAAGCGGCGAGCCGCCGCAGTCGCGGGTCCGCTCCGCCCGACTCGCAAATTCGCGCGGCCTCCTCGGCCTCGCCGATTGCGAGCAGGGCAGCGGCGAGGTTGCAGCGCGCTGCGGCGTCGCCGGGTTCCGCCTCCAGAGCGCGGCGGAAATGCGGAATGGCGCCTTTCGGATCTCCACCCTGGGCGGCTGCGAGACCGGCGAAGGCGCTGATCTCCGCATTGCCCGGGTCGGCCACAAGCGCAGCCTCGGCGGCAGCCCGAGCGCCGCTGAGGTCGCCGCGGCGATAGCGCTCGAGCGCCGGGCCCAGGCTCTCCGGCGGCTGGCTCATGCCGGCCGCGCCACGTCGAACGCGACCGTCATCCGCTCGCCAGCCTCGAATGGCACGGTGCCGTGCCACATGGTCGAAGGGAAGAGGACCAGCCGGCCGGGTTTCGGCTCGACGTAGCGGAACGGCGCGAGGTCCAGCCCCAGCTCTGCATGCGGCTCGCCCAGCTTCAGCCAACCGGCATGGCCCTCTCCGGCCGGCGGCAGGGCGACGTAGAAAGCGGAGCTCAGCCAGCCCGCGGGATGCAGGTGGTTGGAGTGGAATCCCGCGCCGGGCAGCCGTACCGACCACGAGCCGGAAAACCGCACTGGTCCCCGCATCGGCAACAATGTCGGGTGTCCCTCCACGGGCGGCGGAAGTTGGGCGATGTGTCTTTCCACCGCTTTGACGAGCGTCGCGCGCAGCGCCCTGATCTCGGGCTCGACGCGCGAGAAGAGCGGCCCGTCGGTCTGCGTGCCGCCGCGCACCGATTGCTCGAGCGGCTGGTGAAGATCGAGATGCAGCCCGCGCAGCGTCTCCGCCAACCCTTCGAGCGAGGGGATTTCTTCGGCGAGGTCGTAGACGCCGACCAGACGCTCATCCCCTTCCAGCCATTCCCAGCGCGGATCGCCGGTGAGCCGCCAGGCCGTTGCGACATAGGGCCAGATAAAATCCGCTTCCGGATCAGCCAGCCAGGGCTGGGCGAAGGCGGCAACCTGATCGACCCGTCCTGCGCGCAGCAGATGCCGTGCGTAGCGCGTGGCCATGGTCACATGGCGGATTGGGCCGAGGGCGGCGAACAGGCGGTCGGCCCTCTGCGTGTCGCCGGTTTCGGCCGCGATGACCGTCTCGATCGAGTCGAAGGCCGGATTGGGCCCGGCCGCCGCGCGAGCGCGCTCCATCAATGCCTGTGCGCCCGCATAGTCGCCGGCGTGCATCAGAGTCTGGGCCCATTCGTACCAGATCGCGACCTCGCGCGGCGCGGCGGCGGTGGCTGCTGCGAAACTCGCCGTGTAGCCGCCGCCATCCCCGTGCAGCCAGCGCAGGCGGCACAGGGTCTGGTGGCCCTGCAACCAGCCCGGGTGCAGCCGGAGCTGCGCGGCCAGCTCGTCGATTGCCTGCGCGATTTCCCCTTCGGCGAGTTGGGCCGCGGCCCTTCCGAGCATCACAGAAGCGTCGTTGGGCGCGAGCGCAAGGGCACGGTCGAACAACCGCCTCGAGGGCAAGCCGGCTTCCAGCGCCGAGCGCGCGAGGCTGTGGGCGATCAGTGCGTCCCCGGGCGCGAGCGCAGCCGCTTTCTCGAACGCGGCGACGGCGGGCCCGAGGTCGTCGAGCTTGCGATGGGCGAGGCCGATCAATTGCCAGATGCGCGCGTCGCCGGGATGTCGCTCGCGCGCGCGCTCGAGCAGGGGCAGCGCCTCGGCTGGAAGTCCGGCTTTCACCGCCTTCGCCCCGACCGCGAAGACAGTGTCGGCGTCCTCCGGGCTGACGCGGCTGAGCATCAGCGCCAATTGGCTGGTCACAGCCCCTCCATCGCGTCGGCGGCGTCGGACGCGGCAAGGATCGAAGCTACCGCCTCTCGCTCGCCCGCCGACAGATCCGGATGCCAGGTGTCGACGATCAGGACCACGCGCAGCGATTCGCTCGGATTCAGCGCCTCGTGCTCGATCGTGTCGTCGAAGACCCAGGCCTTGCCGACCTCCCACGGCCGCGTCTCCGCGCCGACCCGGAACCAGCAGCCGTCCGGAACGATCAGCGCCAGGTGGCAAACCAGCCGCGTGTTGGAAACGCCCGTATGCGGCGGAATATGCGCGCCGGGCGCCAACAGGGAGAACATCGCGTTCGGCCCGCGCCGCGGTACCTCTGGCTGGTCGAGCCCGCCGAGCAGCGCCATCGTCGCGGGACAATGGCGCGCATTGGCTTCGACGACGACGCCGTCACGGACGAGGTGGATCGCCGTCCAGGCGCGATTGCCGTTGAGCTCGGCCCATTGGCGCACCGGCACGTCGTCAGGATATTGGATATAGGGGACCAGCTCCGCGCGCTCGGCCGCCATGACTCGCTCGAAATCGCTGCGGATGGCGTCGGTCGCCGCCTCCAGCTCGGCCAGCCAGGGAAAGTGACGGCGCTCGTGATACTCGCGCTCGCGCAGGCCCGGATAGTGGAAATGGGTCGGCTCGCTGTGAAAGGGGCGGGTCTCGCGCAGCACGTTGGTCTGGAAGCGGGCGAATCGTGCCTTCTCGTCGGGGTCGAGTCCAGCTTCGGCCGCCGCGCTTGCCGCGCGGAAGCGGCCCGCCGTCTCGGCGAGATGCTCGCTATGCCGCCGCCCGGCTTCGGCGGCCATCGAGGCCAATGGCGCGGGGATCGTCTCAGGCGCCTGGGCGAGCGCATAGCCGTAGAGCTCGCCGGCCAGGCCGCGCTGGCCCAGCCGGTCCAGCAAATTGGCCTTGAGCAACAGCGGTACGAAATCGAGCGGATTGACCCGCAACGCGCCCGCCACCGCCTCCAGCGCCCCTTGCAAATCCTGCGTCGCGCGGCACATGGCCGCAAGCTTCATCCAGGTGTCGCTGCGGCCGGGCTCCAGCGCAACCGCTTGCTCGAGCAGGCATCGCGCCGCGGTCGCGTCGCCGGCCTGGGCGGCGCGATCCGCCTGCGCTTCGAGCGCGGCGGCCGACGGTTGCGGGTCGAGGCTGTGGTCCACGGCGGGCTTTCTAGCGCGCCTAGCGTCCAAAAGAAAACGGCGGGCCGAAGCCCGCCGTTAAGGTTTTTAGCTGCGTTCCCAGACTTAGAAGTCGAGGGAGACGCCCGCGAAGATGTAGCGGCCGAGCGCGTCATACACCTGGGTGTAGGCGTTGCCGTTACAGATGCCGGCGGGGCAGGCATTGCTGCCAACCAGCGGCGGATCGCGGTCGAAGAGGTTATTGACGCCGAGGCGGAAGTTGTAGTGGTCGCCAATCCGCGCGGTGAGCGTCAGATCGATGTAGCTCTGCGACGGGATTCGGAAGTCCGCCGGACGCGCAGTGGCTGACGTCGTATCGAAGGCGTGAAGCGTCGAATTGGGGCTCAGGCCATCGACGTCGACACCCGAGAAGTAGCGCCAACGGGCAGTGAGCCCGATGCCGTCAGGCAGGTTCCAGTTCACGCGGAACTGGTGCCGCCACTCGGGGCTCGGCGTGCCGCACTGCGGGCCGAAATAGCCGGTGCAATCGTACGGATCGGAGACGCCGTTGTCGGTGACCAGGCGGTCGAGCCAGGTGCCGACGAAGTTGAAGCCGACTCCGCCCCAGCCCTCGCCGATCTCCATGCTGTAGCTCGCCTGGACGTCGATACCGCGGGTCTTCACGCTACCGATGTTGATCGAGAAGTCCTGAACATAGCCGTTCGAGGTGCGCCACAGCGACCCGAACTGATCACGATGGACCAGGCCGCAGAACGTCGGGTCCAGCGTATTTTGGCACGTCTGGAGGATCGTGTCGGCGCCGACTCCCTGGATGAACGAGTCCACCTGGATATCGAACCAGTCGACCGTGATGGCCAGCCGCGGGATGAAGCTCGGCTGCAGCACGATGCCGACGGTCCACGTGTCGGCGACTTCCGGCTCGAGGTTCGGGTTGCCGCCGATGAGGCCGTTATACTGGCTCGCCTGGTTCGGCTGGATCGTGCCGAACTGAGCGGCGCTGACACCCATCGCCTGGCACGAAGCCAGGTTTGCGCCGCCGGCCACGACGCCGCCGACCACACCGATGCCCGCGCACGGGTCGGTGCTGCCGTCGAGAACGACGCGCTGGGGAGCGAACAGCTCCTGGATGTTCGGCGCCCGGACCGCCCGGTTGTAGGCGACGCGGAAGCGAACATCGCGGATCGGCGCGAGATCAAGGCCGATCTTGTAGGCGTCCGTGCTGACATTCCGGTTGTTCAGGCCGTAATCCGAGTAGCGATAGCCGGCCTCGAGCGACATGTTGTAGAGGAAGCCCTCTTCGACGATCGGGATGCGGACCTCCATGAAGGCCTCCTTCACGTCGAAGCTGCCGGCGACCGGAAGCGTCGGGGCACCC
>DASQJU010000135.1:0-7645 GCA_035630915.1 Allosphingosinicella sp. | reverse complement strand
GTGCCGGTCCTCCGCCTCCCAGATCAGCCCGGCAAGATCGTTCGCCTTGTAGAACACCGCGTCGACCCGCAGCGCGTCGGCCGCGATCGTCGTGACCGAGGCCATCATCGGCCGCGGAAAATTCACGGTCCAGAAGCGCGGATCGAAGCGCTTGACGAACCCGCGCCGCGCCGGCGCGCTTCCCCTGGCAAGCCAATGGCCCATGTCTCTTCTCCTGCTTGACCGCCCCCGCCGTGCGTCGCAAATCATCGCCCCGATGGCGGGCGCATGGTGCAAGTGGACGGGAGCGATCGGGCTTGCCCTGGCGGCGTTGCTCGTCGCTCCCGCCGCGGCCGCGGATCTCGTGCTCGACCGCGATAGCGGCTTCACCGTCCCGGTAGAGATCAACGGCGCTACTCTTCGCCTGCGCGTGGACCCCGCCGCCTCGGGCCTCGTCATTCTCAATCCGGACGCCGTCGGCCGCGCCAAGCTGACGCCCGAGCTGATGAGCGGCCGGCCGGGCATTCCCGGCCAGTACATCCGCCCCTCTTATGCGCGCATCGGCCCGGTCGGGCTCACCGGCCGCACCCGCACCGTCAACGCCCGCACCGCCGGCCAGCCGCTCCGCATCCAGACGATCTGGTTCGATCGGCCGGCGATCGAGGGCGCCGACGGCGTGATCAGCGTCGCTCTCCTCCCCTACGACGCCGTCACCTTCCGGCTCGGCGCCGCCCGCTCCGGCGAAGGTCCGGTCGCCCTCGCGCTCGATTTCGTCACCGAGCTCGGCCTCTATTTCCCCTACCCGCTCGAAGGCCGAGCGCTGCCGGTCCAGTTCTCGCTGTGGAAGCCGTCGAGCATCGGCACCGCGGCCGCCGGCGCGTTGCTGGCGCAGGGCCGCGCCGGCAGCTGGGCCGGCGAGCCCGACCGCCGGCCGGTCAGCTTCGGCGTGCTGCGCCCGGTCCGCCCGATGCGCCTGCAGCGCCCGCTCGATCTCGGCTTCGCCCGCATCACTCTCTTTCTCGTGCGCACCGGCGATTATCGCGGCGGTCTCGCGCTGCCTGCGGAGCGCGACGCCGATCCCGACGAGATCGTCGTCACCGCCGAGCGCCCGACCCAGGGCGCGCGGCTCAACCTCGTCCTCGGCGCCGATCAATTCGCCGCCTGCTCGTCGCTGCGCTACGAGCGCGCCCAGCGCCGCCTCACCTTGAGCTGCCTCGGCGCGACCGCGGCGCCGGATCGCCTGCGCGCCCGCTTCCACGGCCCGCTCGACTAGGTTAGCGTCGCCCCGCGTATCGGTTGCTTTGCGTCCGGCTCCATCGCCCGCACGGAGGGGAATTCATGCGCAGATCGATCTTGCTCGCCGCAACCTTGCTCGCCGCCGGCTGCCAGCAGGCCCAGTCCGGCAACACCGCCGCCGCCACTGCACCGGCCGATACCGCCGCCATCGCCGACGCGATCCGCGCGCAGGAGACTCAATGGGCAGCGGATTATGCCGCGCGCAACGCCGACGCCATCGTCGCCCATTACGCGCCAGACGGAGCGCTCGCCTCGCCCGGCGCGCCGCTCGCCGTCGGGCCCGAGGCGGTCCGCGCGGCCGACCGCGAGATGCTCGCCGATCCCGCCTTCCAGCTCACCTTCGGCAACGATCGGATCCAGGTCGCGGCGTCGGGCGACCTCGCTTATTCGCGCGGCCGGTTCACCTTGCACATCACCGATCCGGGCACGCACCAGCCCGCCACGATCGCCGGCAATTATCTCACCGTCTGGCAGAAGCAGGCGGACGGGTCGTGGAAGGCGGTCGAGGACTTCGTCACCCCCGGCCCCGCACCCGCCGCACCGCCCGCGGTTCACTAGCCCGCGTCGATCAGCGCCCGGCGCACGGCGCGCGCGACCTGCCGGCTCGACGCCTGCAGCGCGCGCGCCTCGCTCCCCACCGGAGCGTTGATCGTGATGCTCATCCTGATGTCGCGCCCGCCTCCCGCCAACGCCTCGATCCGCCCGCTCGCGGTCGGCACGAACAGCTCCGGACCGCGCTCGCCGACCAGATAGGGCCGCGCCGGCGAGACCGGCCCGCCGATCGCCTTGCCCGGCGCCCCAGCGAAGGCCGCAAGCAGGCTTCCGAGCGTCTCGCCCAGTCCGCCGCCTTTGCCGCCGCCCAGAATGGCGCCGATCCCGCCGCGGATCGAGGCCGCGGCGATCTCCGCCAGCGCCGACAGCGCCGCCCGCTTCAGATCCTCGAACCCGAGCCGCCCGGTCCGCACCGCCCGGATCAAGGCGTTCTCGAGCGCCGCCCCGGCCCGCGCCGCCCCGGCCGCGAACGGCCCGTCCAGCTCCGAGCGCATCGCCGCAACATCGCGCGCGAACGCCCCCGTGTCCGCCCGCACGCTGACCAGCAGCCTTTCGATCTCCTCGTCCATGATCGGGGTCCTTTCTTGGTCGTCATCCCGGACTTGATCCGGGATCTCCCTGCCCTTTCATGGCGCTTGCGAAGGCAGTGAGATTCCGGCTTTCGCCGAAATGAAGATCAGGTGTCGGGAAACATGTCCCTCAAGCGCTCGAAATCATCAGCCGAAAGCCCCTCCGGCGCCTCGCCCGCCAGCGCCCCGATCACCGCCGCGAGTTCCGCCGGCGTCGCGTTCCAGAACGCGTCAGGGGGCCACCCGAGCAGCGCACCCGCAACTCCCGCAAGCCGCAGAGCCGCACCTGAAAAACCCTCTCCCAGGGGGAGAGGGTAGGGTGAGGGGTACTCACGTCCGAGTATTTCCGCCGAGTCCATTACCCCTCACCCCAACCCTCTCCCCCCGGGAGAGGGAGTTAAGCCGCACCCTGCAAGATCTGCCCAAGCAAAACTCTCAACACCGGCGTCACCTTCGCCAAGCCTTGCTCCGCAATTGCCGCCCCAATCTCTTCCCGCGTCGCCGCCCCATCCGCGCAGCAAGCGAACAGCGCAGCGATCTCCGTCAGCGTCAGCCTTCCCTCCGCCGCCCGCTCGACCAAAGCGAACAGCGGCCCGAGCGCCTCCTCGGCCGCGCACAATGCTGCAAAGGTCGGGCGCAGCAAAATCGCCGCGCCCGCCACCTCGATCCGCGCCTCGCCGCGCGCCGCGATCGCCGCGCGCGTCATGCCGGCACCACCGCGCCCGAGCTTTCCAGCGCGAGCGCGTAGGTCCGCTCGCCATTATAGTCGCCGGCATAATCGAGCCGGGTCAAAAGGAAGCGCCCGCGCATCCGCTCGCCGCTTTCGAACGACAATTCGTAATCGTCGATCGTTCCGGCCAAGGCATGGACCTTAATCCGCGCCTCGGCGGCCGATCCGGTGAAGATGCCGCTGGCCGCGACCGACACCGATCGCACGCCCGCGCCGGACAGCAATTCGCGCCACCCGCCGGATTCCTTGCTGGTCACGTTCACCGCTTCGCCGTTGACCGACAATTGCGTGGTCCGCATGCCTGCAATTGTTGCGTAAACGGGCGGCGCTCCGCCGTCCGCGATTTTCAGCAAAAAGGCGCTTCCTTTTTCCGCACTCATGGCGCATTCTCCTTGATCTCAATCAGTTGGGGGTTGGGAACATGATAGCGACTGTGATTGCCATGCTGCTTTCGATGCAGTCCGACACGACTCGCGCCTCGCGCGAAGCGTTCACGCGCTGCCTCGGCCGGTTCGTCGATGCGAGCATGGAAGCGAGCAAGACGACGGAACAATTCAACGCGGAATTTCCGCAGGCTTGCGCCACCGAGCAGGCGGCATTCCGCGCTTCGATCATCGCCCGCGACACCGCGTCGCGCTCGACCCGCGCCAGCGCCGAGGGATCCGCCAACGCCGAGATCGAGGACGCCCGCTTCAACTTCAACGACCGGTTCCAGGGCGCTCAGCCGCAGCAGCAGGCGAGCGCGGCCCCGGCCGCGAGGCCCGCCGCCACGCCCGCCACGCCGGCCGCCCAGACCGCCGCGCAGACGACGCCCGCCCCGGCCGCCCAGCAGGCTTCGCAACCGCACTAGCGGTTCGCCCGGAACTTGGATCGTCATTCCAGCGAAAGCTGGAATCTCTTTTCCTTTTCCGGCGCCGGCAAGAAGTGGGATTCCAGCTTACGCTGGAATGACGGTGTCCTGATCGCGCGCAAGCCCGCCTGGCCTAATCCTCCCGCAGCATCCGCGCGCGATAGTCGATCGCGGCGCTCCATTTCCCGGGCGCCTGCGCGGCGATCATGCTGCGCACAAAAATCAGCGTGACGAGCGACCAGCCATCGGCCGTCTCGAGCCCGTCCAGCACCGCCTGGACCGCGCCGCACAAGGCGCGCAGCTGCGCCGGGGATTCGCCTTCGTCGCGCAGCAGGATCGAGAGGCGAAGCTCGCGCCCCGCGCCGCTCTTGTGGCTCCAGTCGGTCTCCAGCCCGGCGGCGACGGTCGCCGACGGAATCGCCGCCCGGAACGGCGATTCCTCGTGCACCCCGGTCAGGCCCGGCACATCTCTCAGCGCCGCGATCGCCGCCGCGATCAGGGCTCCGCTCGCGTTCATCTCGTCTTCTCCGCAATCAGCCAGCGCAGCATCGCGTCGCGCGCGAACCGCCGCCTGAGCCCCTTCCCCGAAAGCCGCACGCCATCCCGCGCCGCCTCGGCGTACACGCCCGGCGGCAGCGCCGCGGCGAGCTTCGCCGCCAGCGCCTCGCGCCGCGCCGCCGCTTGTGCCTCGGCCGCGCACCGCAGCCGCGCCGCCAGTCGTTCGAACATCAGCGCAGCCGCAGCCGGCGCCAGGGCCGCCACAGGGCCGTCACCGCCGCCGGCGGCTCCCGCGGCACCGCGCCGTCGCGCGCAGTGTAGAGATGCGCCGCGAGCCGGACGATGCCGTGGCGCAGCGCCTCGGGCAGGCCGGCCGGCTCCGCGGCCATGCCCGCCTGGTAGGAGACGCTGACGCGCCCTGCCTCGACCGGACGCAGCAGCCGCACCCAGCCCTCGCCCGCCGCGTCGATGTCGATCGCATAGTCGCCCGCCCCGAGCGCGTTGCCCTCGGCGCTGAGACCGGTGATCGCCGTCACCGGCGCGGCTTCGAGCCGCGTCCAGGCGCGCGAAGCCGGCACCATCTCCTCGACGTCGCGGACGATCAGCGCCCGCCGGATGAAGGCCTCGCAGGCCTCGCCCGCCGCGCGGACCAGGTCCGCCAGCAAGCCGTCCTCGTCGGCATTCCCGATCCTCAGGAACGCCTTCACCGCGTCGAGCGGCACCGCCGCCGGCGGCTCCTGCGTCACGATCATCTCCTGGCCTTTCGCATCTGAAAGTGAGTGCGCCGGACGGGCGAGGGGGTCACCCGCCCGGCGCTTCGCTGGCCGTCAGGCCGCGAACTTGAGCAGCTTGATCGCCTCCGAGTTCATCACCTGCCCGCCGACCCGCCGCGTGGCGTAGAAGTGGACGAACGGCTTGTTGGTGAAGGGATCGCGCAGGATCTGGGTCTCCTGCCGCTCGGCGATCAGATAGCCCGCCCTGAAATTGCCGAAGGCGATGGCGAGCGCGTTCGCGGCCACGTCCGGCATGTCCTCGGCCTCGACCACCGGATAGCCGAGCAGCGTGTCGGGCTGCCCCGCGACCAACCCCGGCTGCCAGACGAACGCGCCCTCGTCGGTCTTGAACTTGCGGATCCTGGCGGCGGTCGACGAGTTCATCACGAACACCGCGCCCTGCCGGTAGGGCGAGCGCAGCGCCTGGACGAGGTCGATCAGCTTGTCCTGCGGTTGAACCGCCGGAAAGCCGCCGGCGACGCCGGTCGAGACGAACTGCAGCGTGCCGAACGCCCGCACGCTGTCGAGCGCCGCGCTCACCGGCTGGCTCAAAAAGCCCTTCGGCCGGTTGACCCCGTTGCCCGAGACGAACGCGGCCCCCTCGGCCCGCGCGAATTCGGTGGCGATCTCGCCCGCCAGCCAGGCCTCGACGTCGAACGCCGCGTCGTCGAGCATCGCCTGCGAGGCGGCCGGATTGGCGTAGAGCTCGCCGAACGGCGGCGCGATCTCGGCGAAGTCGGGCGTGTCGGTCTCCGGCCGCCCGGCCGTCTCGGCGACCCAGCCCGACGGCGTGCCGCCGGTCGTCACCAGCTTGCGGTAGCCGGCCGAGCCGACCCGGACGACGCTGGCGATGGCGCGGATCGGCGAGATCGCGGTCAGCGTCTTCTCGATCCTTTGGTCGAGCTCCTCGGGCACGGCATAGCCGCCCGCCGCGTCGGTCGCGCCTGACAGCGCCTTCAGCTCCACCCCGGCCTCGAGCCCCTTGCGCAAGTAGCGCTCGACGAAGGCCGAGCCCGCGCTCTTCACCCCGGACAGCGCCGGCCGCTGAAGCGCCTGCGCCTCGAGCCGCGCCTTCAGCGCCGCCACCTCGCCGCGCAAGGCCGCGACGTCCTCATCGTCCCGCTCCAGCGCCTCGAACGACGCCTCCAGCGCATCCGCGTTCACCTCGATCATCCACTTTCTCCTTGTTGAACCCAATCGCCGTCATTCCGGCGAGAGCCGGAAGCTCGTTGGTGTTGTCGCGGGCCTGATCGCCCGCCGTTGACAGGGGCCGCGTCGAGGCACACCCTGCACTCATGAAACAGGCTCTTATGTTGGTCGCCGCGCTCGCCCTCGTCGGCGCGCCCGCTTTGTCCCAGCCGCAGCGCGGCGGCGACCTCGCGGCCGAGGCCGCGGCGGCGGCGGAAGCGCTGCAGGACCAGCTCCCGATGCGGGCCGACGACGTCACCACCGCGATCAGCGTCCGCGCCATCGGCACCGAGTTCGTCTACGACATGCAATTGAGCGAGGTCGTTCCGGTCGACCGGCTCGAGGAGCGCCAGCAGCTGATCCAGGGCCGCAACGAGATCAGGATGTGCGAGGGCGAGGCCGGCGCCTTCATCCGCCGCGGCGGCTCGATGCGCCACATCTACACCGATCGTGGCGGCCACGTCTTCGAAACCCGCGTCGCCCGCTGCCCGGACGTGGCGAAATAAGGCTCAGCCTTCCGCCACCGCATGCACCCTCGCCTTGGGCTGCATCGGCCACGACACCAGGCTGATCTCGATCAGCTCCAGCGCCGTCAGCTCCCTCGGCGCAGCTCCGCTCGCCTGCCGCACCCGGTAGCCGAAGCTCAGCCCGTTGACCGCCCCGGTGCCGAGCAGCCGCGCCGCCTCGCGGTCGACGATCCGACCGATGACCCTGAGGCCGCGTCTGTCCTCCTTCAGATACTCGACCCGCCCGATCGGCCGCTCCGGCCGGTGCTGCCAGAGCAAGGGCACGCTCCGCCCGCCCGCCAGGCTCGCCGCGAACGCCCCGGCCCGAACCACGTCGCCGCCTTGATCCGGCCGGTCGAACAGCGCGGCATAGCCGGCGAAGCGCAGCCCGCCCGCCCGTCTCATCGCATGGACTCGATCAGTCCGGCCTTGACCGCCATCGCCGCCACCAATGCGGCGAGGAAGATCCGCGTCGCCCAGGTGACCGCCGCCTTCCACGCCGATCTCTTGGCGTCGCGCCAGGCGCGCAGCAGCTCGCGCAATTCGTCCATGTCGCGCCGCGCGCCCTCGCCCTCGAGGCCGAGCGCGGCGAGCGCCCGCTCGGCCCCCGCCCCGCTCGCTTCCTCGATCAAGGCGCGCAGGGTCACCAGGTCGGCGCCCTGCCCTTCCGCCTGCGCCACGAGCAGCGCCAGCATCGATTCATT
>DASQJU010000134.1:0-6272 GCA_035630915.1 Allosphingosinicella sp. | reverse complement strand
CATGCAGGTCAAGAAGATGTCGGGCGGCGAGCGCGCCCGGCTGGCGCTGGCTTTGATCACCCGCGACGCGCCGCACATGCTGATCCTCGACGAGCCGACCAACCACCTCGACGTCGACGCGCGCGAGGCCTTGGTCCAGGCGCTCAACGCCTATACCGGCGCGGTCGTCGTGGTCAGCCACGACCGCCACATGCTGGCGCTCACCGCCGACCGGCTGGTGCTCGTCGACGGCGGCACCGCGGTCGAATATTCGGGCAGCCTCGACGATTATACCGACCTCATCCTGAAGGGCGGCGACGGCAATGGCGCGGCGAAGGACGCCCCGCGCGGCAACCGCAAGGACGAGCGCCGCGCCGCCGCCGAGGCGCGCGAGAAGAGCCGGAGCTTGCGCCAGGCCGCGCACAAGGCCGAGCAGGAGATCGCCAGGCTCGAGGCGCGCAAGACCGAGCTCGAGCGCGCTTTGTTCGACCCCGCGAAGGCCGCCCCCACTGACGCCGCGCTGACGACGAGCGAACTGAGGAAGCGCCACGCCGACACCCTCGCCGCCCTCGCCGCCGCCGAGGCCCGCTGGCTCGCGGCGAGCGAGGCGGTCGAGCAGGCGCTGGCGGCCTAGAAACGGGGACAGCGACTGGTAACTGTCCCCGCCTGCCCCGGCTCGAACCTGTAGAACGAATGCGCGCGCCTCAGTAACAGGGACGCAAGGATCCCGACGCTCGCGTAAATCATTCCCGACCCTTGCGTATAGACGCAGACGGCGCATAGTCATGCGACGGGGTATTCGCGTTTCGACCGACGGGAGGGGAAGCAATGCCATCGCGCGTGCCGGCGACGATCCGGGATCGACTGACTTTCTATCACTCGATGCCCGGGGGCGATAATCCGCTGCTTCTCACCGACGTGAAGGTGACCAGCAGCACGCAGAACGAGCGGGACCGCACCGCGATCGGGCTGCACGTGATCGTCGACGACAAGGACGAGGATCAGCCGCTCTACGGCGTCACCGCGCTTCCGGCCGGCACCAAGCGAGCGAGCGCGACCGGCGAGCTGCCCGTCCAGAAGGTCACCAAGCTCACCGTGATCTGCGACACTTTGACTGTGCGCTGCCGCTGGTGGATGCCCGAATGCGACCTGATCGTCTTCGCGCGGCAGATCCTGTTCGAGGGCGACGGCTGCATCGACACCAGCCCGGCGCCGTGGGAGCTGGCCCGCGCGAGGGATGCGTCCGACAAGACCCCCGGGGCGAACGGCGCCAATGGCCGTTCGGGCGGGAAGGTGACGATCTACGCGCGCGACGTCGACGCCCCGGCCGGAAGCCGGGCCAAGCGGATAATCACCGACGGCGGCAACGGCCAGGACGCGGGTAAGGGCATCGACGGCAACAAAGGCAGGGACGCGTCGAACACGCTGAGCTGGGGCGACGACCATGTCGACACCAAGAGGTGGAACGACAGCTTCATGACGACGGTGGTGAACGTCAAGCTCGAGCACCACAGGGGCAAGACCGTGCTCGGAATCCGCCGCAAATGGAAAGTGTCGGCATTCGAACGCTACAACCGCGTCGAGGGCACCACCGAGGCGCCGACCAACGGCACAGACGCGGTCAGGCCGGGCGACGCGGGAAGCGGCGGGGCGCCTGGGGTGCTCGCGACCAACCAGGCCGGCCTGATCGCGCTTTGGCAGGCCAAGCCGGGCAAGGCCGGGCAGGAGGCGCCGCGCGCCAAGGGCGGCGAGGCCGGCTGGCCGCAGAAGTCGGTATTCTACGACTGCATCTATTGGTGGCATTTCAACCTGAGCGAAGGCGAGTACGACAATACGAGCGAGGCCGAAGTCAACCACACCGACCATTACTCCTACCCCGGCGCCAGCTTCAGCGGCCGGGCGGGCAACGACGCCGATCCCGTCTCGATCGACCTCAGCGAGACCGAGGCCAATGTGTGGCTGCACGCGTCGCTGGTGCCGCTGCTGCAGGATTATGTGCGCGCCTGCTATTTGCGCGGCGACCAGGCCGAGGCGCAGCGGCTGGTGGATCTCTACGCGCCGGTGTTCCTGGGCGAGATCCCGCTCAAGCGCGGCATCTGGCAGCAGCGCGACACCCCCTATTGGCGCGGTCTGCAGACCGAGTTCGCCACGCTTCAGCAGCGGCTGGCCAACCATCTCGACTATTTCGGCAAGCCGGCCGGCTATTCGCCGATGCTGTCGCTGGCGAGCAGCTTCCAGCTCTACCGGATGGACGTCGACCTGGCGCTGGAAGTGCTGATGTTCACGGCCTGGATCGCCGCGAAACAGAACGAGCAGCGCGAGCTCGCCGAGGCCTCGCGCGCCGCGTCGCAGCTGATCATCAAGGAAAGCGCCGCGATCGCCGCCCGAATCGAGGCGGCCGAGACGCGCGCGGAGACGCTGCGCGCCGACGTGGCGGCGCTGGAGAAGGCGCAGGACGACGCCCATGCCGAGCTCGCGGTGCAGAAGACCCGGCTCTACAACGAGGCGTCGAGCGACATCGCCAGGATCGGGCAGATCAAGCTGGCGGTGAATCTCGGCGCCGCGCTTCTGCAGGTCTTTCCCTACGGCCAGCCGATCCTTGGCGGCATCGCCGGCGCCGGCGCGGACGCATTCGATCTGCTCGACGAGGAGCCGGAGGCAGTCCTCAAGAAGGTCAAGACGCGGCTCACCGACACCGCCAAGGCATATAAGGAAAGCAGCAAGGAGACCGAGGCGCTGGTCAAGAAAGCCAAGGCCGAGGCCAAGGAGCTGAAGACCGCGGCGGGCAAGAAGCTCAGCGTCGACGAGATCAAGAAGCTCGCCAAGACCAAGCCCACGGCCTGGTCGACCGCGGGCAAGGGCGTTGCCGAGGCCGGCACGCTGGTCGGCAAGGCCTATAAGGCCGCGAACGTCTCGCAGGCCGAGATCGAGGTTCAGCTCGCCAAGCTGGCGAGCAAGGACGAGAAATGGAATGCGCTGGTCAAGCAGATCAAGGATCTGATCGAGCAGCGCGGCGCGATCCATGCCGCCTTGCTCGAGATCGATCAGGAAGTCGGCCAGGGCTATGCCGATCTCGCCTCCAATTACGATGCGCTCGCCGCGCTCAATGGCGAGGAGGCTTCGGCCCGCGCCCGGGCGATGAGCGGCGACACTTTCCGCATCATCGAGGGCATCCGCAATCGCGCGCGGCTGTCCTTGACGCAATCGCTCTACAATGTCGTCCGGGCGTTCGAATCCGCCTTGTTCAAGCCGGTCAACATCAACTGGTCGCTCGACGTGCTGGCCGAGAAGATCAACACTTTGATCAGCGACAAGCCGATGCACCAATGGACCGACACCGAGCTGAAAGACCGCGTCGGCACGCTGCGCACGGCGTTCATGGATAATCTAAGCGTGATCCGCCAGGCGCTGATCAGCGATCTCGGCGCCATCGACATGAAGGATCGCAACGTCGATTTCGATATCAAGGCGGGTGCCGTGCTGGATGCGCTCAACCAGGGATTGAGCAGCGAGATAGACTCGGCGCAGCTGGGCGTGATCGAGCCCGACTGGCAGCATCAGATGCTTGCCGACCTCACGATCCGAGCGATCGAGTTCGAGAGCGGCGCCCAGATCCCCGAAGAGGGCGATGCCGAGATCATCGTCGAGATCAGCGAATTGGGCGTCGTGCGCGATGGCGGCCGGCTGTTCGGCCTGCGCCTCGCCGCGCCGGTGGTGAAGACCTTCCGCTACCATTTCGAATCGAAGAAGCTCGATCAGGCCGAGCAGAGCGAATACTGGAAGGATCTGATGGATCTGATCCTCGGCAAGGAGGGCGCTTCGATCCGCCAGAAGCTCGCCATGCCCTCGGCCTGGAGCAACCTGACGCTGCGCGCGAATTTCAACCGCATCGGCGCGGCGAGCGCGCCGAAGATCAAGCGGATCGCCTTCAGCATGAAGGTGAGCGCGCTGGTCGCGCCGCGGCAGCAGATCGTGCTGGAAGCGCGCGCCTCCGACGGCAGCTCGCCGATCGTGATGGATGGCAATCCCTATGTCGAGATCTACCGGGTCGCGGACCGCAGCGGCGCGACGGTCGAGCTGAGCGTGGATCCCGGGCCGGCGAACGGCGCGAAGTTCCGCCAGTGGGACATCCGCCAGGGCGGCCAGCCGCGGGTGGTGAAGGAGCCGAAGCTCAAGATCGAGCTCAAGACCCATGCGCGGGTGGAAGCGCAATTCGATCGGGTTTGAGACAGCTGCGGCTCCGAGCTTCGATCCCGGCCCGAGCGAGAGCGTGGCTGCCCCCTCCCCCGTCACCCGCCTTTGCGCTAGACTGGTGCAACGCAGCGGGAGGCGGACGATGCGGGCTTTGGCCATAGCGATGGCGGCGTTGCCGCTCCTGGGCGGCTGCGGCAGCCAGAACGCCGCGCCTGCGGCGGCGCATATCAAGGCCGGCTGGTGGGAACAGACGCTGGAGATCGTCGAACCCAAGAACATGCGCGGCGAGCGGCGGCAGCGGGGCCGCTGCGTCACGCCGGAACGGGCCGCGCGCCCCGCAATCATGTTCGAGGACGCTGCGCGCGAGAGCTATTGCACGCTTCGCGACTTCACCATGGCGGGCGGGCGGATCCACGCCGTCTCGGCTTGCCATCAGGAAGGCGGCGGGGTCAGCGTGACCTCGACCTCGACGATGGACGGAAGCTACACCGACACCGCGATCGACCTCGCCATCCGCGGCGAGGCGACATTCGACAATGGCGAGCGCCGGCCGATGGAATCGCGCAGCATTGGCCGCTGGGTGCGCGACTGCCGGCCGGGCGACCCGGAAAGGCCGCGCTAGGGCCTAGAGCGAGTCCGCCCCCGGCGCCGGCAGGCTGAGATAGTGCAGCCGGCGCACCTCGCGCCTCCCCCGAACCACCGTGTCGAGGATCAGGCCGGTGAAGAAGCTCAGGAACGCCAGGATCATCAGGCCGGTGACCAGGATCGCGGTCGGGAAGCGGGGGACGAGGCCGGTCTGGAAATAGGTGACGACCAGCGGGACGGCGAGAACCACGGCCAGCGCGGCGAGGAACAGGCTGAAGCTGCCGTAGAACAGGACCGGGCGCTCGATCCGGTAGAGATGGAGGATCGTCTTGAGGATCCGCCAGCCGTCGCGATAGGTGCTGAGCTTGGAGACCGAGCCTTCGGGCCGCGCGCCGTAATCGGTCTCGACCTCGCCGACCGGCATGACCAATTCGAGCGCGTGGACGCTGATCTCGGTCTCGGTCTCGAACCCGCGCGACAAGGCCGGGAAGGATTTGGCGAAGCGGCGCGAGAAGATGCGGTAGCCGGAGAAGATGTCGGTGAAGCTGCGGCCGAACAGGCCCGCGAGGAGGCCGGTGAAGAGCTTGTTGCCGAGGACGTGGCCGGCGCGATAGGCCTCCCCTTCCCGCTCGGCCGGCGTGCGCCTGGCGCCGACGACCATGTCGAGCTGCTCGTCGAGCAATTTGGCGACGAGCGCGGGGGCGGCCGAGGCGTCGTAGGTCGAGTCGCCGTCGGCCATCACGTAGATGTCGGCCTCGACGTCGGCGAACATGCGCCGCACGACATGACCCTTGCCCTGCATCTTCTCACTGCGGACGATCGCGCCCGCGGCGGCGGCGACCTCGCGGGTGCGGTCGGCGCTGTTGTTGTCGTAGACGTAGATCGCGGCGCCGGGCAGGGACGCGCGGAACGCCGCGACCGTCTGCGCGATCGCCGCCTCCTCGTTGTAGCAGGGGAGCAGGACCGCGACGCGGAGGCCTTTTGCGGCTTCGCTCATTCGATCACCCCACTCCGTTCGGCCTGAGCCTGTCTAAGCCTGCCCTGAGCGACGCCGCAGGCGGCGTCGAAGGGGCCCCTCTTACCTTTAGGAAGAAGAAGAGGGCTTCGACAAGCTCAGCCCGAACGGCGTTGGCTATTTCTTGGCTGGAGCCTTCTTCGCCGGAGCCTTCTTCGCTGCCGGCTTTTCAGTCTTGGCGGCCGGCGCGGCCTCCTTCTTGGCGGGCGCGGCGGCCTTCTTCACCGGCTTCGCGGCGGCTTCGGCCTTGGGGGCCTCGGCCTTGGCGGCCGGCTTCTTGGCCGCGGCCTTCTTCGGCTTGGCGCCATGATCATGGTCGTGGCCGCAGCCCGGGCCGTGGACATGCCCTTCCTCGGATTCGATCGCCGCCTCGAGCTCCGCGCGGGTCGATGTCCGCTCCGAAATCGCGGCCGTGCCGAACAGGAAATCGACCACCTTGTCCTCGAACAAAGGAGCGCGCAGCTGCGCCTGCGCCATCTGGTCTCCGCGGACATAGTCG
>DASQJU010000133.1:0-6074 GCA_035630915.1 Allosphingosinicella sp. | reverse complement strand
GAATTACGAGGCAACGGCGGCCAAGGGGCGGATGACGGCCGAGCAGGTCGAGGGCGCGATGGGGCTGCTGAAGCCCACGCTGAAACTCGAGGATCTTGCCGATTGCGACCTGATCATCGAGGCCGTGTTCGAGAATATGGACGTGAAGAAGGAGATTTTCGGCAGGCTCGACGCGATCGCCAAGCCGGGCGCGATCCTCGCCTCCAACACCTCCTATCTCAATATCGACGAGATCGCGGCGAGCACCTCCCGGCCGCAGGACGTGCTGGGCTTGCACTTCTTCTCGCCGGCCAATGTGATGAAGCTGCTCGAGGTGGTGCGCGGGGCCAAGACCGCGCCCGACGTGCTGGTCACCGCGATGCAGCTCGCCAAAAGGATCAAGAAGGTCGCGGTCGTCGCTGGGGTCTGCCACGGCTTCATCGGCAACCGCATGCTGATGCCGCGGCAGATCGAGGCGATGAAGCTGCTGCTCGAAGGCGCGACTCCCGAGCAGATCGACAAGGTCCATGTCGCGTTCGGCATGCCGATGGGGCCGTTCCAGATGTCCGACCTCGCCGGGGTCGACATCGGCTGGCACCGCGACCCGACCCGGATCGAGAATATCCGCGACGCCCTCGCCGCCGAGGGGCGCTGGGGCCAGAAGAAGGGCGCCGGCTTCTACGATTATGACGAGAAGCGGACTCCCTCCCCAAGCCCGCGCGTCGCCGAGATCATCGACGATTTCCGCACGAAGACCGCCACGCCGCAGCACGAGGTGACCGACCAGGAGATCGTCGAGCGCACGCTCTACACGATGGTCAACGAGGGCGCTCGGATCCTCGAGGAGGGCATGGCGCAGCGGGCGAGCGACATCGATGTGGTCTGGGTCTACGGCTATGGCTGGCCGGTCTATCGCGGCGGGCCGATGTTCTGGGCCGACACGGAGGGCCTGCCCAAGATCGTCGAGGGGCTCGAGCGGCAGGGCTTCGAGGTGGCGAAGCTGCTGAAGGACAAGGCGGCGGGGGGCGAGAAGTTCACGCGCTGAGGTGAACTTCAGCCTCCGAGGGCGCGGCTTATCGTTTCGAACACACCGGCCAGGGTGAAGCCGAGGCTGTTGAGGACGCCGAGCATCACCATCGAGATCAAGCCGAGCAGCAGGCCATATTCGATCGCTGTCGCGCCCTTGGCATCGTTGAGCAATTGATTGAGCTTGAACATTTTTTCGATTCTCCCACCGGAGCTTTCGTTATTCTGGCCAAAGCTTTCCGCTTGCTTAAGCAACGTGCTGCGCGGCGGGCTTGCCGCGGGTCCGGACTGACGTTCACCCGCTGAAGCCTCCATGTTATGACCCCGCTCGAGAGGAAAAAGCGATGAGCCTGATCGAATGGCGGATGCGGGGGCCCGAGGTCGCCAATTGCAATTGCGACTGGGGGTGCCCCTGCCAGTTCAACGCGCTGCCGACCAACGGCGACTGCCGGGCGATGACCGCCATGCGGATCGACGACGGCCATTTCGGCGACGTCGATCTCTCGGGGCTCGGCTGGGTCGGCATGTTCGCCTGGCCCGGGCCGATCCACGAGGGGCGGGGCGAGGCCTTCGTGGTGGTCGATGAACGCGCCAACGAGGCGCAGCGCAATGCGATCCTGACCATTCTCTCGGGGGGCGAGACCGAGCCCGGCGCGACGATCTTCAACGTCTTCGCGACGGTGATCGACACGATGCACGAACCGGCCTTCCTGCCGATCGACTTCGACGTCGACATCGAGGGGCGCGTCGCGCGGGTGAAGGTGGAGGGGATCATCGACACCCAGGTCGAGCCGATCCGCAATCCCGTCACCCGCGAGCCGCACCGGGCGCAGGTCTCGCTGCCCAACGGCTTCGAATACAAGACGGCCGAATATGCGAGCGGCGGGACCGAGGCAAAAGGCCCGGTCGCGCTCGAATGGGCCTCGCGCCACGCCCACCTCGCCATGCTCGACCTGTCCACCCATGGGGCGGCCTGAGCCCGGCCCGGGCGCGGAGGCCACGCGGTTCGAGCGGGTGATCTCGGGCGAAGGCTGGATTGTCGCCGCCGCGCTAGCGGCCGCCGTTCTTCTCGCCTGGGTCTGGCTGTGGTTGGCGCCGCCGGGCGCCGCCGACATGGCGGGGATGGCGATGATGCCCGCAACGCCCGTCGAGCCCTGGAGGGCCGCCTATCTCGCCGCGGCCTTCGCCATGTGGACGCTGATGATGGTGGCGATGATGCTGCCCTCGGCCGCGCCGATGATTCTGCTCTACAGCCGCTTCGCGCGGAAAGCGGTGCCCAGCCCCTTCGCCTATCTGGCGGCGTTCGTGCTCGCCTATCTTGCAGTCTGGACCTTGTTCTCGGCCTTGGCCGCGACAGCGCAGGCGGGGCTGGTCGCGGCCGGGCTCGTCCCGGCAATGACGCTGGCGCTCGGCAATGTGCGCCTCGCCGGTGCGCTGCTGCTGCTCGCCGGCCTTTACCAATTGAGCCCGCTCAAGCGGGCCTGCCTCGACCAGTGCCGCTCGCCCTTGTCGTTCATCATGCGCCATTCGCGGCCCGGCCCCAGAGGCGCGTGGCGGCTCGGTCTCATTCACGGCCTTTACTGCCTCGGCTGCTGCTGGGCGCTGATGGCGCTGCTGTTCGTCGGCGGGGTGATGAATCTCGCGTGGATCGCGGCACTGGCGATCCTCGTCCTCGCCGAGAAGGTCGCGCCCGCGCCGCCGACCATGCGCCGGCTGACCGGGGGCGGCCTGGTCCTCGCCGCGATGCTGTTCCTGCTCGCGGGCTGCGCGAAGGCGCCGGCCTACGATCCCGCGGCCGAAGAGGCGGCGATCCGCCAAGTGATCGCGAACATGGAACGGGCGTGGAACCGGGGCGACTTCCGCGGCTACATGGCGGGGTTCAAGAATCCCGACGTCGTCTTCGTCTCGCGCGGCCGCTTCCAGCGTGACTGGCAGGGGACGCTCGACCATTATGTCCGCGATTATGGCGGCGATCCGGCGCGGCGCGGACGGCTCCATTTCTTTGACATTAGGGTGGAGATGCTCTCCCCCGACGCCGCCCAGCTGATCAGCCGCTACCGGCTCGAAGGCGGCGGAAGCCCGCAGGACGGGGTCAACACGCGGCTGATGCGCAAGGTCGACGGGCGCTGGGTGATCGCCCTCAACCATGTCAGCTCGGCGGAGGTTGCGGCGCCTCAAGGGCGTTGAAGTATCAAGGAAATTTCCATTGCCGTCACGCCACCGGGCTGCCAGAAAGCTGACATGATCATCGCGCTTCTCGCTCTTGCACAGGCCGCGGCCCTCCCGCCTCTGGTCCGAGCCCGCTCCACGCAGAATCTCGCGAGCTACGTCCACGCCTCGGACTGGCCGAGGGCCGCACCTGCGAATTTTCGGGGTACGACCGCATTCACGCTAACGGTCGCTACCAATGGCCGGGTCACGGAATGCCGGATCACGCAGTCCAGCGGTTTGTCCGCGATCGACGCGGCGACCTGCCGGATCATGTACTCGCGCGCACGCTTCACACCGGCGCGCGACCACGCCAATCAGCCGGTCGCGGATACCATCGCGAGCCGCATCGGCTGGGTCGGGCCGGACGCGCCGCAAAACTGACGCGCATTTGGGCTAGCGCTCCGTCCGCCGCAACAAGTCCACCAGCTCGTCCTTCCAGAACCGCGCCCAGGTGTGCGTCCCATGGCCGCGCGTTTCCGCCGTGGCGGGGAGGAGGATGAAGCGGGCGCTCGGCATGCGCCGGGCGGCGGGCTCGGCGATGCCGAGGTCGGGCGGGTTGATGAAGTCGTCGGCGGAGTTGATCCAGGTGATCGGGGAGCGGATCCGCTCGAGGTTGGGGAGCGGGTTGTAGGTGCGGCTGGCTTCGAGCTGGTAGATGAGGTCGTTGGCGTCGCGGGTGGCGATGTCGGCCTCGACGCGCTGGTCGATCCAGGCATTGGCGGCCGCGCCTGTGGGGTAGGTTTGCTGGTAGTAGATCGGCGCCATGCCGGCGACCTGGAGCAGCGACACCGCGGTGCGCAGCCCCTGCAGCGGCTGGCTGGTGTAATTGCCCTCGGCCCAGGCGGGATCGTGGCGGATGCCTTCGGCGGCCATCCGCCGCCACATCCGGTTGCGCCCGGCGATCTCAGCGGGGAGGCAGGCCATCGGCATGATCGCGCGCGCGAAATCGGGGTGCGTCTCGGCCCAGACGAAGCCGTGCATGCAGCCCATCGACGTGCCGAACAGCAGCCTGAGGCGGGTCACGCCGAGCCGGGCGAGCATCAGCCGCTGCGCCTCGACCATGTCGTCATAATCGTAATGCGGGAAGCGCGCGCGCCGGCCGTCGCTCGGCTTGGACGAGCGGCCGTGGCCGATGCCGTCGGGGAGGATGACATAGTAGCGCGCGAGGTCGAGCGGCTGGCCGGGGCCGTAAAGCTCGCCGGCGAATTGCGGGGCGAGGAACTGGCGGCCCGAGCCTCCGGTGCCGTGGAGGACCATCACCGCATTGTCGATCTCGCCCCGCGCATTGCGGTGCGGGGTGCCGAGCGTGGCATAGTGGATGCGCAGCTCCGGCAGAGTCTCGCCCGAGCGGAAATGGAAATTGTTGAGCGCGACGTCGCCCTCGGTCAGCCTGGAGGCGTAATCGGAGGCGGCGGGCGGTTGGGCCGCTGCGGCTCCGGCAAACGTCAACGCCAACAGGAAAAGGGCCACCCTGCGCATTGCCAAGCCTCCTAGTAGATCAGGTCCGGTCGAGCATGTCCCTAACGCGCGCGGCGAGCTCGGCAAAGGCGAACGGCTTGGCGACCAGCTCGATGCCGGGATCGAGCCGGCCTTCGTGGACGATCGCGTCGCGCGCATAACCGGTGGTGTAGAGGATCTTGAGGTCGGGCCGGATCGCGCGCGCCTGCCTCGCCAGCTCGGCCCCGCTCATCCCGCCGGGGAGAACGACGTCGGTGAACAGCAGGTCGATCCGCTGGTCCTGGTCCCTGACGATGGTCAGCGTGGCGGCGCCGTGGGGGGCCTCGAGCACCTGATAGCCGAGCTCGGCGAGCAGCTCGACCGTGTAGGCGCGCACGTCGTGATCGTCCTCGCAGACGAGCACGATCTCGTCGCCGCCGCCGCGCGGCGCGGCCGCGGCCTCGACCAGTTCCTCGTCGACCGATTCGGCGGTGAAGCGGGGCAGGTAGATCTGGACGCTCGTGCCCCGGCCCGGCTCGGACTCGATCTTCAAATGACCGCCCGATTGCTTGACGAAGCCGTAGACCATGGACAGGCCGAGGCCGGTGCCCTTGCCGACGTCCTTGGTGGTGAAGAAGGGCTCGATCGCCCGGCCCAGCGTCTCCGGGTCCATGCCCGTGCCGGTGTCCGAGACTCCGATCACCGCATAGGTCCCGGCGTCCAGCCCGCTGGTCGCGGTGGCCTCGGCCGCGCCGACATGGGCGGACGCGGTCTCGATCACCAGCTTGCCGCCCTCGGGCATGGCGTCGCGCGCGTTGACCGCGAGGTTCAGGATCGCGCTTTCGAGCTGGTGCGGATCAGCCTCGATCCGCCACGTGCCCGCCGACAGCCGGGTTTCGACCTCGATCGTCTCGCCGAGCGTGCGGTGGAGCAGGTCAGTCATTCCGGCGACCAGCGCGTTGGGATCGATCGCCTTGGGGGCGAGCGGCTGGCGGCGCGAGAAAGCGAGCAGGCGCTGGGTCAGCGTCGCCGCGCGGTCCGCGCCGACCGCGGCGCTGCCGATCGCCCGGACGATGCGCGGATCGGCGTCCGCCCCGAGCCGGCGCGCGACGAGATCGAGATTGCCGGCGATGATCGTCAGCAGGTTGTTGAAATCGTGCGCGATGCCGCCGGTCAGCTGGCCGACGGCCTCCATCTTCTGCGCCTGACGAAGTGCAGCCTCGGCCCGCTCGCGCTCCAGGATCGCGGCCTCGACCCGGGCCTCGAGCGACTGGTTGAGTTCGCGCAGCGCGGCTTCCGCCTCCTTCGCCTCGGTGATGTCGTAGGCCGCGCCGATAAAGCCGATATGCGCGCCGTCGGCGCCGAAGCGCGGCTGCGACACCGAACGCAGCCAGCGATAGTCGCCGGCCCCGCCCCGGTAG
>DASQJU010000132.1:0-6855 GCA_035630915.1 Allosphingosinicella sp. | reverse complement strand
CGAGAAGGATATGGTGCGGGTCGGCGCCGTGCCGTTTGCGTCGGGATCGTCGCCGTCGATCGAATAGGAGACGAGCTGCAGTGCGGCTTCGTAATTGTCGAAGCTGTTGATGCCGGTCAGGGTCATCACGCCGGTCAGGCTGTTATAGCTGTAGCTGATCCCGCTGCCGAGCGTGCCGCTGGTCGTGCCGCCGATCGTCAGCCGCTCGCTGCTTCCGGGCGCCGAGTTGAACCCGGCGGAGATCCGAACCTGCGCGCCGGCCAGCTGATCGGTGAACGCCGCCGAATCGAGGTCGCTGGCGGTGATCGAGGCGAACGGCTGGGCCTGGTTGCTGAAGCCCGAGCCCACGCCCGCGGTTTCGGTCGTGGTCGCGCCGGTCTCGGCGCCGGCCAGCGTCGGCGCGTGGAGGATGTCGATGCCCTGCGGCACCAAATTGCCGGGATTGCCGATGGTCGCGAACAAGGTCGGCGTTCCGCCCGAAAGGCTGCCGACATAGACGCCGCCATCGCCGTTCGGGGGCCCGCCGGTCGTGTCGACGACGAAGTAGCGGCCGGTCCCGGGATCGACCTCGATGAAGCCGAGCAGCCCGATCGGGCCGCTGGTGCCGTCCTGCTGGTAGATGGTGGTGTAGGCGCCGCTCGGATTGCCGGTCGTCTGATAGGAGAAGACGCCGCCATAATAGGTCGTGAACTCGGATCCGTCCTGATCCGTGCTGGTATCGAGCGTTACCGTTGCGGTGCTGATGTAGAGCTTGTGAGTGACCGGATCGTAGTCGAGCCCTCGGATCACGCCGAGTTCCTGCGGGAAGGCGTTGCCGGGGACCGGCGGCACGTCTGGATCGCCGAACGCGGTGTCGTTCGGGCTGAACGCTAGCTTGGTAAAGGCCAGGCTGACCGAGGCCGGGGTGAGGCCGGAGGCGTGATAGATGAAATTATCCTCGACGATGTCCTGGCCGAAGAAGCTCGCCACTCGGCTGCTGGCCAGCCAGACGTCGCCGCTCGCGAAATCGATCGCGATCTGGGTGATGAAGTTGTTGGCTCCAAGATTGGCGAGGACCGTCGGCGTCTGCAGCGCGGTGTTGTAGTTGATCTTGTCGAAGGTGGTGCCGTGATCGAAGTAGACCAGGCTGTGCTCCGGATCGAGATAGAGCGCGCGAAGGCTCGCGTTCGCGTTGGTGCCGGTGTCCTGGTAGAGGATAGTAAGGGCCGGCGAGCCGGGATTGGCGAGCACCTGGCTGATGCTGCCCTGGTAAATCCTGTTATGGCCGCCCGAGATATCCGAATCGACGAAGAAAAACTTGTCATGCACCGTGTCGAGCATGATGTCGCGCGGGGCGAAGAGATTGGGATCGCCCTGCAATATGTAAGTCAGCGCGACCGCCGTATTGCCGCCGCCGACCGCTGCGTCTCCGCTTACATAGACCAGCGCTTCGCCGCCCCCAGCTCCCCCGAACCACAGTTGAAAGTCGTTCGACGTGTTGTTGGTCGGCATGATGATTCTCCCACTCTCTTGTCGCGACTCCCCCGAGTCGCTCGACTCGCATAGTCACACGGAAAGAAGACGTGTCAAAGACGATTCAGAGCCAGTTCCACGATCATTGCGGAATCCGGGGCTTAGCGACTTGGTCTTATCTCCACCCTTACAGTTGAGAAACGTTCGCCAACCACCGCGGAAGCCTCCAGGGCATGATGAACATTGCGTCGATTCGGGCGACATCGCCGTCGCGCATGTATCGCGCCGACAAGGCCTCGGCGGCGCGGACGACGCGGCGCAGGCGCCATTCGTCGAGCGCTATCCCGCTGTCGGCCGCGGTGGCGCGCGCCTTGACCTCGATGAAGGCGAGCGTGCGGCCGCGCCGGGCGACCAGATCGACCTCGCCGACGGGCGTGCGCACGCGCATGCCGAGGATGCGCCAGCCGTGCAGCCGCAGCCACCAGGCCGCGAGCCGTTCGGCCCGCCGCCCGCCTCGCTCGGCCTTGCGCCGGGTCACTTGAGCTGCTGGGCCCGTTCGTAGGCCAGTCGGCGCGGCACGCCGAGGCGCTCCGCCACCTCGGCGGCGGCCCGCGAGGGCGAGAGTTGCCGCATCGCTTCGCCGAGCGCGGCATCGAGCTCCGCCGCGCTGGCCGTGGCCGGCGCGCCCGGCGGGGCGACGACGATCACGATCTCGCCCTTCGGCGGGGCGGCGGCATAGCGCGCGGCGAGCGCCGCGAGGCTGCCGGTGATCGTCTCCTCGAACTTCTTGCTGATCTCGCGCGCCACTGCAGCGTCGCGGTCCCCAAGTCCTTCGTGCAGCGCCGCAAGCGAAGCGGCGAGGCGCGGGCCGCTTTCGTAGAAGGCGAGCGTGCCCCTGAAGGCCGCGGCTTCGGTTATCGCTGCGGCGCGGGCGGAAGCCTTGGCGGGGAGGAAGCCGAAGAAGGCGAAGCGGTCGGTCGGCAGCCCGGCGAGGGTCAAAGCCGCGATCACCGCGCTGGGACCGGGAATGGTGGTGACAATGATCCCCGCCTCCCGCGCGTCGCGGACCAGCTTGTAGCCCGGGTCCGAGATCAGCGGCGTGCCGGCGTCGGAGACCAAAGCCACCGCCTCGCCCCGCATGCGCTCGATCAGGCCGGGCCGGACCCGGTCCGCATTATGATCGTGATAGGGGAGCATCGGCCGCTTGACGCCGATGTGATGCAGGAGCTTGGCCGTTACCCGGCTGTCCTCGACCGCGATCACGTCCGCCCGCGACAAAATGCTGGCGGCGCGCGGACTCAAATCGGATAGATTGCCGATCGGGGTGGCGACGATATAGAGGCCGGGTTCGAGCTTCTCGGTCATGGAGAACCACGTAATGGCATCGCTGTCGCTCCGCCCGCAAGCTTCGCTGTCGATGATGAGGCTGGGCGTCCTGGCGCTCATGTCGCTCGTCATCGCCGGCTGCGTGCAGCGCACGCGTCCGGTCGCGCCACCGATCGCGCCGCCGCCGCGAGAGGCGCCGAGCCGGCTTCCGCCGGGCGAGACGCACAACCGAGTCGCCGTTTTGGTCCCGCTCACCGGCGCCAACGCGGCGCTCGGCCGCTCGATCCTCAACGCCGCCAACCTCGCCTTGCTCGACATGAGCGGGCAGCGCATTCGAATCACCGCCTACGACACCGCAAGCGGCGCCCTCCCGGCCGCCAACTCCGCTCTGGCCGAGGGCAATGGCCTGATCCTCGGGCCGCTGCTGGCCGATGACGTGCGGGCGGTGGCCGGCGCGGCGCGGCAGGCCCACGTTCCGGTGATCGCCTTCTCCAACGACGTCAGCGTCGCCGGCGAGGGCGTCTATCTGATGGGCTTCAACCCGGCCCAATCGATCGGCCGGGTGGTGTCGTTCTCCCGGGCGGGCGGCGTCCGCTCGTTCGGCGCGCTGGTGCCGGCCAACACCTATGGCGAGCGGGCCGCGCTGGCGATGACCCAGGCGGTTCAAGGCGAACGGGCACGGCTGGTCGGCATCGAGACGTTCGACGCCGGCCCGACCGGCGCTCGCGCCGCGGCGACCCGGCTCGCCCAGCGGGGCCCGGTGGACGCCGTGCTCCTGGCTGACGTACCGCGCGCCGCTGCGCCCGCCGTGCCCGTGCTGCGCGAGGGATCACCCCAGGCCCGCCTGCTGGCGACCGAGCGCTGGGCGACCGAGGCCGAGATCGGCGCCAACGTGGCGCTGCGCGGCGCCTGGTTCGCAGCGCCGAGTGACGCCAATTTCGGTCCGTTCCGCAACCGCTACCGCGCCCGCTACAACGCCGCGCCGTTCCGGCTCTCGACGCTCGGCTACGATGCGGTGCTGCTCGTCATCCGAGCGGCGGCGGACTGGCCGCTCGGCCGCGACTTCCCCGAGCGCGCATTGCGCGATCCCGGCGGCTTTTCGGGAGTCGACGGCGCCTTCCGCTTCGGCCGCGACGGAGTCGCCGAGCGGGCGCTCGAGGTGCGCGAGGTGACGGCGACCGGAACGAACGTGGTCTCGCCCGCGCCGCGCGGCTTCAACTGACGATTTCGGCGAGGATCGCGTCGAGCAGGAGCATGCCGCGCGGTGTCGCGCGCAGACGATTGCGAGTGCGTTCGAGCAGGCCCTGACCCTCAAGTCGCCCGACGGCCGCCAGGTCGAGGCCGTCGGACGAGAATTCGATGCCCTCGGCTAGCCGCAGGCCCATCAGCAGCTGCTCGATCCGCGCGTCCTGCGGCGGCACGGCCGTCTCTTCGACGATGCCGTGCCCGTTCCGCGCGATCGCGGCGAGCCAGTTCTCGGGCTTCTTGTGACGTTGCGTGGCGCAGCCGCCGCGGCGTCCGTGCGCGCCGGGGCCGACCCCGGCATAGGAATCGTAGCGCCAGTAGCTGAGATTGTGCCGACTCTCCTCGCCCCGGCGGGCGTGATTGGAGATTTCGTAGGCGGGGAGGCCGGCGGCCGCCGTCAGCTCCTGGGTCAGCTCGTAGAGCGAGGCGGCCTCGTCGGGATCGGCCGGGACAAGATCGCCCCTGGCCGCCAGCGTGGCGAAGCGCGTACCGGGCTCGATTGTCAGCTGGTAGAGCGAGAGGTGGCCGGTGCCGAAGGAGAGCGCTTGGCGCAGATCCGCCGCCCAGGCCGCCTCGCTCTGGCCTGGAAGCGCGTAGATGAGGTCGAAGCTGACCCGATCGAACGCTGATTGGGCGGTGCCCAGCGCCATCAGGCCTTCCGACACGTCATGGGCTCGCCCCAGGAAACGCAAAGCATCGTCGTCCAGCGCCTGGAGGCCGAGCGAGACTCGGTTGACCCCGGCGGCGGCGAGGTCGGCGAAGCGTGCTGCCTCGACCGAGGAGGGGTTGGCCTCGAGCGTGATCTCGATTCCGGGCGCGAAGCCCCAATGGGTCTCGGCAGCCTCGATCAAAGCTGCGACGGTCGCCGGCGGCATCAGCGAGGGCGTGCCGCCGCCGAAGAAGATCGAGGTCAAGCGGCGGCCGGCCGTCTCCCGCGCCTCATGGGCGAAATCGGCGAGCAAAGCGGCGCGCCATGCCTCCTGGTCGATCGTCTCGCGGACGTGTGAGTTGAAGTCGCAATAGGGGCATTTGGAGACGCAGAACGGCCAGTGGACGTAGAGGGCCAAACTCCCCTTCCCTTCAGGGGTGGGGCCGGGGGTGGGGGAGTCATTGTGGCCAGCCACTGCCCCACCCCAGCCCCTCCCCTGAAGGGGAGGGGCTAGAGTCACAACAGCGCCGCCACCAGCTTCCTGAACGCGTTGGCACGGTGGCTCATCGCGTGCTTCTCGGCCGGGTCCAGTTCGCCGAACGTCTCCTCGCGCCCGGCGGGGACGAAGATCGGGTCATAGCCGAAGCCGTTTTGCCCGCGCGGCGGCCAGGCGAGCGTGCCGTCGACGCGGCCTTCGAACCATTCCGAATGACCGTCGGGCCAGCACAAGGCGAGCGCGCAGACGAAATGGGCGTTACGGCCCGCCTCGGGTCCGAGCGCCTCGAGTTCGTCATGGACTCGGCGCATGGCGAGATTGAAATCGCGCTCCCCATTCACCTCGCCGGGTCCCGCCTCTGGGGGAACGCTCGGATCGGCCATCGCCCAGCGCGCGGAGAAAATGCCCGGCCGGTCGCCGAGCGCCTCGACGCACAGGCCGCTGTCGTCGGCGAGCGCGGGGAGGCCGGAGAGGTCCGCGGCCGCGCGCGCCTTCAAATCGGCATTGTCGATGAAGGTGGTGCCGATCTCGTCGGGCTCGGGAAGATCGAGCTCGGCCGCCGAAACGGGCTCGATGCCATAAGGGCCGAGCAATTCGCGGATCTCGCGCACCTTGCCTTCATTGTGGCTGGCGATGACCAGCTTGCCGGCTTCGAGCTTCCTCATCGGCCGGTCGCCTTGTCCTGCGCCGCGAAAATCTCCGCGCAGCCGATGCGGGCGAGGCGCAGCAGGCGCAGCAGCCCTTCCTCGTCGAAGCACTCGCCCTCGGCGGTGATCTGCGCCTCGACCATCTGCCCGTCGTCCGTCAGCACGAAATTGCCGTCGCAGCCGGCGCCGCTGTCCTCGACATAGTCGAGATCGAGCACGCCCGCGCCGCCGTGGATGCCGCAGCTGACCGCGGCAACCTTCTGGCGGATCGGATCCACCTCGATCAGCTTTTTCGCCATCAGTCCGTCGATCGCGATCCTGAGCGCGACCCAGGCGCCCGAGATGGCGGCCGTGCGGGTGCCGCCGTCGGCCTGGATGACATCGCAATCGAGCGTCACCTGGCGCTCGCCGAGCTTTTCGAGGTCGACCACCGCGCGCAAGGATCGGCCGATCAGCCGCTGAATTTCCTGGGTGCGGCCGGATTGCTTGCCGCCCGCCGCCTCGCGCCGGCCTCTCGTATGGGTGGCGCGGGGCAGCATGCCATATTCCGCCGTGACCCAGCCACGTCCCTTGCCGCGCAGCCAGGCGGGCAGGTTGGTTTCGACCGAGGCGGTGCAGAGGACGCGGGTGTCGCCGAACGAGACGAGGCAGCTGCCCTCCGCGTGGCGAGTGAAGCCCGGCTCCATGGTGATGACGCGCATCTGGTCTGGCGCGCGGCCTGAGGGACGCATAGAAACTCCTGAATGAAGGGGCGCGCTGTAGCCCCAAGGGGAGGAGAAGGAAATGGCGATCGTCCGGTTGCTGGTCGTGGTGATCGGGGCGCTCTGCCTGCTCCTCGGCTTGCTCTGGATCGGCCAGGGGCTGGGCTGGGTGCGCTGGCCCGTGACAAGCTTCATGGTCGGTCATTCCGAATGGAGCATGCACGGCGTGATGCTTGCCATCCTCGGCGCGGTGATGATCCTGATCGGCCGACGGATCGGGCGGTGAAAGGGGCGCTGCTCCTGCCGCTGGCGCTGGCGGCCTGCGCCACGGCGCCCGGC
>DASQJU010000131.1:0-5096 GCA_035630915.1 Allosphingosinicella sp. | reverse complement strand
CGGGGCCTTTGCCGATTGGGGCCACCAAAGGCCCCCAAATCTCAGCAAATCGAGCTGAACGCCAACGGCTCGGTTGAGACCATTTTTGGCAGATTTCTGCGGGTTTGGGAAGTGTCGGCGGCCATTGCCGCCCGAATAAATGGTGCCCAGAAGAGGACTCGAACCTCCACGCCCTTGCGAGCGCCAGCACCTGAAGCTGGTGCGTCTACCAATTCCGCCATCTGGGCACGGGGTAGGCTGCGCGCGTTAGGAGGCGGCCCCTGCCCTGTCAAGCAAGCGCCCGCTTGCCAAGCGGGAGGGGCGCGGGCAAGGAGGCGCCGCATTCCGAAAAGGCCCCTCGAATGACGGTAAAGACCGACCGGCTCATCACCCTGTTCGGCGGCGGCGGGTTCGTCGGCCGCTACGCCGCCCAGGCTTTGTTCAAGGCCGGCGCGCGGGTGCGCATCGCCGAGCGCGAGCCCAGGCGCGCCTTCTTCCTCAAGCCCCTCTGCGGGCTCGGCCAGATCCAGTTCGTCCGCGCTGACATCGGCGATCGCGGGTCCGTCGCCGCGGCGGTCCACGGCGCCGACGCGGTGGTCAATCTGGTCGGCGTGCTCAAGGGCGATTTCGAGGCGATCCATGTCGAGGGCGCGCGCAACATCGCCGAGGCGAGCGCGGCCGCGGGTGTGCCCGCTCTGGTCCATGTCTCGGCGATCGGCGCCGATCCGGAGAGCGAAAGCGACTATGGCCGCTCCAAGGGCGCGGGCGAGGCCGCGGTGCGCGCCGCCTTCCCGCGCGCGACGATCCTTCGCCCGTCGATAGTGTTCGGGCCCGAGGACGATTTCATCAACCGCTTCGCGCGCATGGCGCAGGCGCTACCCGTGCTGCCGGTGATCCGCGGGTCGTGGCGGCTGCAGCCGGTCCACGCGGCCGATCTCGGCAAGGCGATCGCGCGCGCCGCGCTCGATCCCGCGCCTTATGCCGGCCACACGTTCGAGCTCGGCGGGCCGCAGGTGCTGACGATGGCCGAGCTCAACGCGTGGATCTGCCGCACGACCGGCCGCAAGCGGGCGATCGTCGAGATCCCCGATGCCGTTGGGCGGCTGATGGCGCGGCTGACCGGCTGGCTGCCGGGCGCGCCGCTCAGCTGGGACCAGTGGCTGATGATGGCGCGCGACAATGTCGCCGAGGGCCCGGGCTTCGAGGCGTTCGACATCCGCCCCATGCCGCTCGCCGCGGTCGCCGAGGAGTGGCTGACGCTCTACCGCCGCCACGGGCGCTTCGCGAAGCCGCAAGCCTCCTAATAGACCCGCTGGCTGTCCACGTTGCCGGCCGGGGCGTAGCGGCAGACCAGATAGAGATCGCCGCCGCCCGCTCCGACCGCGCAGCCGACGCTCCGCGTGCCGCGCCAGACCATCGCCGTATAATGGCCGACCTCGCTCCAGTCGCCGGTCCGGCTGACATTCGGGAAGACGCCGGGAACGAAGGCGCTTCGTTCCTCCACCCAGAGGTCGGCGAGCTCCTCGGGGGAATAGTCGCCGTCCGTGCCCATCGCCAGATTCTCGCCGGTCTCGCCGTTCATCGCCTCGTCGGAATGTTCGAGATCGCCGAGATCGACCAGCTCGGGAACGTAGGAGGCCGCCGCCGCCGCCAGCCGCGAGTCCCAGACCAGGGGCGGAACGCCGACCTCGGCGCGCTCGCGATTGTGGATTGCGAGCAGGCTCTCCGCCAGCCCGTCGGCACGCGGATAAGGCGTCGGCGACGAGGAGGACAGCAGCATCGCAAGCAGAATCGACCCGTTCATTCCAGCCCCCTTCGAGAGGCGACCGAATGTCCGCTTCAATCCTTGCGAAAGTCTTTATTCGGGCACGAAACGGCGGACGACGTCGCGGGCCAGCCGCGCCGGCCGCAGGGTTGCGGCGTCGAGGCAGCACCAGGACGATTTGACCTCGGCCAGAACCTCCCCGCCGCGGGTGATCAGGGTCGAGAAAAAGGCGCGGGCGCCCTGCACACTCTCGGCCGCGACCGAGGCGACCAGCGCGTCGTCGAGGAAGGCCGGGCGGCGGTAGGTGATCTCGTGGCGAAGCGCGACCCAGAGGTGCCGCGCCACCGCCTCGGCCGGGGCCACCGCCCGCCAATAGGCGACCACCGCCTCCTGCACCCATCTGAGATAGACCGCATTGTTGACGTGGCCCATGAAATCGATGTCGCCCGGCGCGATGGCGAGAACGTGGCGATGTTCAGGGGGATTCGGCGCGCTCATGTCGGTCGGCGATCTACACTAACAATCGTGTCAATAATGCGGCCTCTCCGCTGTCTGGAAAATCGGGAATTCTCCCGACTGTCGAGGCTGGAAAACACGGACCGGCATAGGGGCTGGACCGGCGCGCATTTCTCCCGCTAGTCCGGGCCCATGGACCCCAATCTGCTCACCGCAATCCTCCTCGGAATCGTCGAGGGCCTCACCGAATTCATCCCGGTCTCCTCGACCGGCCACCTGATCCTCGCCTCAGAGCTGCTCGGCTATAATGCAGAGACCTGGGCGACCTTCAACGTCATCATCCAGCTCGGCGCGATCCTCGCGGTCATCGTGCTCTACTGGCGGACCTTCTGGACGGTGCTGACGGGCATGCTGCGCGGGGACGGCTTGTCGTGGCGGTTCGCGCGCAACGTCCTGGCCGGCTTCCTGCCGTCCGCGGTTTTGGGCTTCCTGCTGATCGACCAGATCGAGGCCCTGCTCGAAAATGCCGAGGTGGTCGCGGTCGCTTTGGTCCTCGGCGGACTCGCCATCCTGGCCATCGAGCGGCTGGTGAAGCCGGCCGACGTCGCGCCGGGCGTTGCCGTGCTGCCGCTGCGCACGGCGCTCGGCATCGGCCTCATCCAGTGCCTGTCGATGGTGCCGGGGGTCAGCCGCTCGGGCGCCACGATCATGGGCGCGCTCACCCTCGGCGTCGAGCGGCGGACGGCGGCGGAGTTCAGCTTCTTCCTCGCCGTCCCGACCATGGTCGGCGCCACCGCCCTGTCGATCGTCAAGCATCGCGCGGAGCTGGCTTCGGGCGCGGTCGATTGGCAGCTCGTCGCGATCGGCTTCGTCGTCTCGTTCCTCGTCGCTTTGGTGGTGATCCGCTGGTTCATCGGCCTCGTTTCGCGCCGCGGCTTCGCACCGTTCGCCTGGTATCGCATCCTGGCCGGCTCGGCGGCACTGGTCTGGCTGCTAACGCGCTGATATATTCAGCTTTCGCTCATCCTGCCCGCGGCAGAGAGCGCGACTCGAAGGAATATAGGAGTGCCCGCCATGCGTCTGATGCTGCTCGCCGCGGCCGGAGCGGCGATCCTCGCCGGCCCCGCGTCTGCCCAAAGGCGTCACGCCGAAGACGCCCAGCGCGTCGTCGACGAGGCCGCGCCGGCGATCGACCGCACGACCCAGGCCCTGATGAATCTCGACGTCGGGCCGATCCTCGACGCCGTCGACCCCTATCGCCCGCATCACCAGCGGACGCTGCGCGACATGGCCCGGCGAGACGATCCCGATTTCGAGCGCCACATGCGCGCCTCGATCTACGGCAATGCCTCGCGCGTGCGTCAGATGACCGCGGCGGCCGCCGCGGCGGAGCCCGCATTGCGTCAGGCGCTCGCCCAGTTCCAGGCCAGCATCGCCGCCGCGATCGACGCCGGAGGTCCCTACGGGGAGGCGCCGCGAGGCTATGCCCGACCGCCCGAGCCTTCGCCCGGCGAATGGGATGCGGTCCCGATGGAGGCCCCGCCGCCGCCGCCGGGCGACGTCGACGACAATTGGGATCGGGACCTGGACGACGATCCGCCGGCGCCGAAGCCCTACGACGAATAAGCTGTGGACCGCCGCAATATGGCGGTGGACTGGCCCCGCGCTGCCGTTAAGAACCGGCGGACATGTGGCAGCTTTATCAATTTCCGCTTTGCCCGTTTTCGCGCAAGGTTCGCCTCGCTCTGGCCGAGAAGGCGATTCCGCATGAGCTCGTGCGCGTCTCGCCCTGGCAGCAGGAAGACGAGTTCATGGACCTCAACCCGGCCGGCCAGACGCCGGTGCTGGTCGAGCCCGACAAGAATACGGTGCTGATCGATTCCGGCGCGATCTGCGAATATTTCGAGGAGACGGTCGATCGCACGCCGCTGATCCCGGGCACCGCGGTCAACCGTGCCGAGATCCGTCGTCTGGTCACCTGGTTCGACGAGAAGCTCTACCGCGACGTCGTCTCTCCCTTGATGGAGGAGCGGATGACCAAGCGCCTCGTCAGCCGCGATCCGCCCGATACGGGCACGCTGCGGCGCGCGATGACCTCGGCCAACGCCCATCTCGACTATCTCGATTATCTGCTCGATCACCGGCGCTGGCTCGCCGGGCCGGTGCTGACCATGGCCGATCTCGCCGCCGCGGCCCACCTCTCGGTCGCCGATTATCTCGGCGGGATCGACTGGCGCGGCCACAAGCAGACGGTCGATTGGTACGCGGTCATGAAGTCGCGCCCCAGTTTCCGCCCGCTGCTGACCGAGCGGATGGAGGTGATCATGCCGCCGGCGCATTACGACAAGCCGGACTTCTGACGGCTCCCACAAGCCGTCACCCCGGCGAAGGCCGGGGTCTCCTGGAAACACGCCGCGACTTCTTGGCCCGAGATCCCGGCCTTCGCCGGGATGGCGCCCGGGGTTGATCCGCCCGCTCAGGCGGCCCACATCACCACCATGCTGATTCAAACTGAAACCACGCCCAACCCGGCGACCCTGAAGTTCATTCCCGGCCGCAAGGTGATGGAAGCCGGGACGCGCGATTTCGCCAGCCCCGAGGATGCCGAGGCCTCGCCGCTCGCCGAGGCGATCTTCTCGACCGGCGAGGTCCAGGGCGTATTCTTCGGCCGCGATTTCATCTCGGTGACCGCCGCGCCCGGCGTCGAATGGCAGCAGCTGAAGCCGCAGGTGCTCGAGGTGCTCCTCGACCATTTCGTGAGCGACGCGCCGCTGTTCCGCCCGGCCACCGCCGGCGCCATCCATGTCGCGCCCGAAGCCGGGATCGAGGACGACCCGGCCGATGCCGAGATCGTCGCCCAGATCCGCGAGCTGATCGAGACGCGCGTGCGCCCGGC
>DASQJU010000130.1:0-11767 GCA_035630915.1 Allosphingosinicella sp. | reverse complement strand
GTACTGCGCTGCGGAGACGCCCATTGCCTGACAGGCGGCAAGCGGCGCAGAAGGCAACTGACCCGCGAGGTTGGCGCAGGGATCGGTGCTGCCGTCGAGGACAACACGCTGGGGCGCGAACAGCTCCTGGATGTTCGGCGCCCGGACCGCCCGGTTGTAGGCGGCGCGGAAGCGGACGTCGCGGATCGGCGCGATGTCGATGCCGATCTTGTAGGCGTCCGTGCTGACGCTGCGGGCGCCGATGCCGTAATCCGAGTAGCGATAGCCGGCCTCGAGGGAGACGTTGTAGAAGAACCCTTCCTCGACGATCGGGATGCGGACCTCGGCGAAGGCTTCCCTGACGTCATATTCGCCATAGACCGGAAGCGTCGGAGCGCCCTGGCCGGCGAGGTCGCTCGACGGAAGCGTCGAGAAGGCCTGGTCGACGAGAAGCTCCAGCGTTTCCTTGCGATACTCGACGCCGAAGGCGATGCCGACGCCCGACTGGGCCCACGGAAGCTGGATGCCCCAGTTGCCGAGGTTGCCGGTGATCGAGGCGTTGGCCACGGTCTCCTGGTTCACGCCGCGCTGCAGACCCGGGGTCTGGAGGTAGGTGAGAGCCTCGGGAGTAACCGAGCCCGTCGCGAAGATGTCCCAGGGAACGCAGCTCGGGTCCGAACCGTCGAGGACCGAGCGGCAGACCGGATCGACGCCCGCCGTGGTCGGATTGTCGATGATGTCGAGCGCCAGACCCAGACGACGGACCGAGAAGTCGTTCGAATAGGTTTCGGCGAAGTTCGTCTGACCGAACTGGTAGTACATGTCGTACGACCAGACGTCGTCCAGATCGCCCCGCATGCCGGCGACGATGCGATAGCTGGTGTGCTGCAGGTCGTCGCGGCGTCCGCCACCTTCGACGTTGCGGCGCAGCGGCTGAAGAACCGCACGGGTGTAAGGCAGGCCGGTGGTCGGGTCGATGAACACCGCCGGAGCCGGGACGGGGACGCCCGGGCCGCGGTTGGCGTTGACCGACAGGCCGTCAGCCGCAAGCAGGTTCGGCGTGGCGCAGACGATCGCGCGCTGTTGCGCGGAAAGCAGCGGGTTGCCGACGCCCGGAGCGACAGCGGTCGGTGCGCCGGGAGCGCCGCAGTTGATTTGCAGCGTGTTACCGAAGTCGCCCGACGGAGCGATCTGGGCGATCGTGCGATCGTCCATGAACATCACTTCCATATACGGCTTCAGCGCCGGGCTGATTTCGTAATTGGCGAACGCGCCGAGCACATAGCGCTCGTCGGGACGCTGGTAGAAGTTGGTCGGCGCGAAGTTGTACGGGGTCGAGCCGGGAATGAAGGTCCGGTTCGGACCGACCTGGAACGTGCCGGTGTTGGTGAAGAACGTGCCGTTGGCCGAGGTGCCCGAACCGCCGCAGAGGTAATCGGTCGCGCCGGCATTGCCGCCGGTGCCGACACCGGCAGCGATCTGCGCGTTGGTGCGGGACGTCAGAGCGCACGAGCTGTAGTCGCGACGGCCCTGCGTGATCTGGTCGGTGTGGCGATAGCCGGCATAGGCCAGCACATGGCCGCGGCCGTCGTCGAACGCGGCGCCGATCGCGAGGTTGGCATCCCAGGTGCCGCCGTCGGCGACGCTGCCCGTCGGGTAGCCGTAGTTGCGGTTCGGGGCGTTGAGAGCGGCGAGGACCGAAGGCCGGGCGCCGTTGTCATGCTGGAAGAAGCTGTACTGCGAATCGACGCGGATACCGGTGAAGTCGGTGTCCATCACGAAGTTGACGACGCCGGAAACGGCGTCCGAGCCGTAGACCGACGAGGCGCCGCCGGTGAGCACATCGACGCGCTGGATCATCATCGCGGGGATGAAGTTGATGTCGGCGAACGGAACCGCCGGATCGCCCGGGACGAGGCGGCGGCCGTTGATCAGCACCAGGGTCCGCTCGGGCCCCAGGTTACGCAGATCGAGGGTCGCGGTGCCCGACGCACCGTTCGAAACCGTGCTGCTCTGGCCGGCGAAGACCTGCGGCAGCGAGTTGACGAGATCCTCGGCGCGGACCGTGCCGGTCACGCGGACCTCTTCGCTGTTGACCGCGGTGACGGGGCTGACCGAGGTGAGGTTAGGCTGGCGGATGCGCGAACCGGTGATGGTGATCGCAGGCTCTTCCTGCGCCGTGCCTTCGACGGGGCCGGCCTGGGGCTGCTGATCGCCCTGCGCGAGCGCCGGCGTCGCAATGCCGACCGTGCCACAGATGATCGTGGTGGCGAGCAGGTTGCTCAAAAACTGATTCTTGTACCTCATGTCGGTCCCCTTAGAGCGGCCGTGGCCGTGATTCGCGTACCGGACCCATGATCCGGTTGAACAGATTGCGTTTAGGGGATGAAACGAATCCGACGCAATCGGCAGGACTAGGGTGGGCGGCCATTTTTGCCGGACGTGGCAAAATTGCCACAATGGGAAAGGGGGCTGTGCGAGGCTTGCGCTAACCCGTGGGCCTCAGCCATACCGACCACAACAGCCATTGGGGAATGGGACCAACACATGTCACGCACACCGCTTCTGCTCGTCGCCTTGTCGCTCGGCCTAGTCTCAGCCGCCTATGGGCAGAGTGGGGATCTCGCGCCGCAGGCGAAACAGGGGCAAGCCCGCCCCGAGTTGTTCGAGGCGCTGGTCCGCTGCCGGGCGGTCTCGGCCGATGCGGAGCGGCTGCAATGCTTCGACGCTGCGGCTGCGGCGCTCGAGCAGGCCACCGAGCGCCGGGAGCTGGTCGTTGTCGACCGCGCGCAGGTCCGCGAGAGCCGCAGGCGCCTGTTCGGTCTCGCCCTCCCGAGTCTGCCGATCTTCGGAAGCGGCGATGACGGACGCCCCGACGAGGAGGAGGTGACCTCGATCGAAAGCACGGTCACCTCGGCCAGCCAGGACAGTCTCGGTCACTGGATGGTCCGCCTCGCCGACGGCAGCCTGTGGATCCAGACCGACAATCGTCCGCTCGCGTTCAGGCCGCGGCCCGGCCAGGCCATCGTCGTGAACAAGGCCGCGCTCGGCTCCTACATGATGCGGGTCAACAACCAGCCCGGCATCCGCGTGCGCCGCCAGCTCTAACGGCCAGCTTCCGCCACAGGCGCGGGATCGATCCGCGCGCCGTTCCAGACGAGACTCCAGTGGAGATGCGGGCCGGTCGCCCGGCCAGTCGCGCCGACTGTGCCGATCCGCTCGCCCTGCCGCACGGCCTGGCCGACGCGTACGCTCGCGCTCGACAGGTGGAGGAACGCGCTGGTCAGCCCCATGCCGTGATCGAGGATGACGAGATTGCCCTCCAGGCTGAAGCCCGGCGGCGGCGCGAGGGTGACGATGCCGTCGGCCGGCGCGATCACCGCGGCACCGGCGCCGGCGGCAATGTCGGCGCCGCTGTGATAAGCGGCGGGTACGCCGCCGCGGTAGATGCGCTGCGATCCGAACCTCCCGCTCAGCCGCCCCCGCGCCGGCCAGACGAAGCGCTGGCTCCAGCCCATGCTCGCCGAGCGGCGATTGCGGGCCGCGCCGATGCGCTGCAGCTCGCCCTCGCGAAGGCGCTGATATTCGGGCGTCGGCCCGCCTGACGGGCGCGCCATGTTGACATGCTGGACCGGCCAGTCGCGGCGCGCGACGTCGAGGGTCGCCCCGATCTCCTCGCCGTTCGACAGGCGAGCGACCAACGAGGCCCGGCGGGTGGCGTCGCGATCGAAGCCGATCAGGAAGCGGCCGTCGTTGGCGACCGGGACCTCGCGTCCGTCGAGCGTCAGGCGGACGGTGCCCTCCGGCGCCGAGCCGCGAAGAAGGCCTCCCTGGATCGGCGAGCCCGACAGATGGAATTGAGGCGCGCTCGCCTGAACGGCCAGCAGCGCTGCGGCGGCGATCAGCAGCCTAACCAATGACCCGCACCGCCGCCCGCTCGGCCTCGCTGAGCAGGGGATTCCAGACGTCGAGGATCAGGATCGCGCGCGGCGCGTCGCTGTCGTTCCACGCCTCATGTTCGATCGTGTCATCGAACGCCCAGGCCTTGCCGACCGCCGGCACGCGGCTCTCCGCGCCGACCCTCAGGCCGCATCCCGGCGGCACGATCAGGGGCAGGTGGACCGTCGTGCGCACGTTGTTGGAGCCGGTATGCGGTGGAATACGGGTGCGCGGCTCGAGGATCGAGAACATGGCCGTCGGCCCCTTCCCCGGCAGGTCGAGCAGCGGAAGCGCCTCCAGCGCCGCCGCGGTCGCCGGGCAGCGCGCGCAATGGTCGTCGTCGCGCACGCCGTCCTCCCAGAAAAACCAGGCGCTCCAGCGCGGGCTGTTGTTGAGCTCGGCCCACTGGTTGACCGGCTGGGTCGCGTCGAACGCGACATAGGGACGGAAGCCCCGGTCGCGTTCGGCGAGCAGTGCATCGAGCTCGGCGCGGATCTCGCCGGTCCGCGCCTCCAGCGCCGCGAACCAGGGGAAAAGGGCGGCGGGGAAAAATTCGACTGCCGGGAGATAGGGGAAATGTCCGCCGACCGGCTGCTGTACAAAGACCTTGCGGCGCCCGGTGCGTTGCTCGGCATAGGCCCTCGCGCGCCGGAAGTCCGCCTCGGGGTAGGCCTTTTCGACCTCGGCGAGCGGCCCCTCGATCGCTGCCGCGCGGGCCTCGTCGGCGGCGCGCACCGCCGAGATCGCCGGGGCGAGCGCCCGGCGCGCGCCCTCGGGAAGCTCGTCCGGCGTCGCGGCGATGAGCGCGCGATACATGGCGAGCGCCTCCTCGCTCCGGTTCAGCCGCTCGAGCAGTTCGGCTTTCTTGAGCACCGCCGGGACGAAATAGGGGTCGATCGCGAGCGCACGGTCGAGGCTGGCCAAGGCCGCATCGGCGTCGCCGGAGAGATCGTGCGCCTGATAGAGATTGAACCAGATGCCGGCCGCCGAGGGCTCGATCGCCGCCGCCCGCTCGAGGTGGCGGATCGCGGCCGCAGCGTCCTTGCTGTTGATCGCGATCAGGGCGAGCGTATTGCGCGCGGCGAGATGATCGGGCTCTTGCCCGATCAGGGCTTCGAGCAGTTCGGTCGCCTCCGCACGGCGGCCTTGCTGCCAGGCGGCCGAGGCGGTGGTGAAAAGGTCCGCCCCGCCTGCCGTCACTTCTTCCCTTCCGCCTCCAGAGAGGCCTGGGCCGAAGCATAGGCCTCCTGCCGCTCCACGCTCCAATATTTGAGGTCGGCGAGCGGGATCGGCTGGCGGGTCACCGCGCAGAGCACGTGATCGCCCGGGCTCAGCACGCGAAAGGTGCCCGAAAGATAGTGGAGCCGGGCCAGGCGGCCGTTTTGCATCAACATAGGTTCTGTCCGTTACAGCAGCTTCGGCTGATCTGCCTTGCTCTTATGATAAGGCGGGCGCTTCGGCCGCTCAACCGCTTCGGCCGCGACGTCGACCGCGCCGTCCTTGAAATGCAGCGTCAGCGCATTCGCCGCGCGCGCCGCCGCGGCGTCGATGAGCGTGTGCCCGGCGCGGTCCGTCACCCGCGCGTAACCGCGCCCGAGCGGCTTTTCGGGATGAGCGAGCTCGGCGACCCGCCAGAGCGAGGCGAGCTGCTCGCGTGCGCGGCGGTGGGCCGCCTCCAGCAAGGCCGGGCGCAGCGCGCCCCCGGCCCGGCCGAGCTCGCCGCGCGCGCGGTCGATCCGCCCCTGCAGGCCGCGCGGCAGCCGCTCGGACAGCTCGTCGAGCCGCTGTTGCTGCGGCGCCAGCAGGGCCGCGCGCTCGGGCCAGTGGCGGAGCAATGTCGTGAGCTGTTCGCCGCCGCGCTCCAGCGAGCGACGCGCGCAGCGCTCGCTCCGCGCGCCGAGCTCGCGCACCTGGGCCAGCAATTCGGCCCGTACCGGCACCGCCATCTCCGCTGCCGCGGTCGGCGTCGGCGCGCGCCGGTCCGCGGCGTAGTCGCACAAGGTGGTGTCGGTCTCGTGCCCGACCGCGGAGATGATCGGAATTCCCGAGCCGGCGACGGCGCGGACGACGACCTCCTCGTTGAAGGCCCAGAGATCTTCGATCGAGCCCCCGCCGCGCGCGACGATCAGCAGATCGGGCCGCTCGGCCAGCGCGTTGAACCCGGCGATGGCGGCGGCGACCTTCTCCGCCGCGCCCTCGCCCTGGACCGGGACCGGCCACAGGATCACATGGGTCGGGAAACGGTCCTCGAGCCGGTGGAGGATATCGCGGATCACCGCGCCGGTCGGCGAGCTGACCACGCCGATCAGGCGCGGCGCGAACGGCAGCTTGCGCTTGCGCGTCTCGTCGAACAGGCCTTCCGCGGCGAGCGCGAGGCGTCTCTTGTCGAGCAAGGCCATCAGCGCGCCTTGGCCGGCCAGCTCGAGGCGATCGACGACGATCTGGTAGCGCGAGCGCGCCGGGTAGGTGGTGAGCTTGCCGGTGGCGACGACCTCGATCCCGTCCTCCGGCTGGAAGCGCAGCGCGCCGGCCTGGCCGCGCCAGATCACCGCGTCGATGCACGCCGAATCGTCTTTGAGCGTGAAATAGCAATGCCCCGAGGCGACCCGCTTGAAGCCCGAAATCTCGCCGCGCACCCGGACATGGTCGAACGCGCCCTCGACCGTGCGCTTGAGCGCCGCCGACAGCTCCGAGACCGACTGGGCCGGCGCGTTGTCGCCGGGCGCCTCGGTTGCTAGGAGCGCCGGGTCGCGAAGAGGGTCGTCGGTCATGAATGTGTTGCTCATCGGTTCGGGCGGGCGCGAACATGCCCTCGCGTGGAAGCTCGCGCAATCGCCGCTGATCGACAAGCTCTACGCGGCGCCCGGCAATCCGGGGATCGCCGAGGTCGCCGAGCTGGTCGCGCTCGATCCCGCCGATCACCGCGCGGTGGTCGATTTCTGCCGCCGCCACGCGATCGGCCTCGCCGTGATCGGGCCCGAGGGGCCGCTGGTCGACGGGCTGGCCGACAATTTGCGGGCGATGGGCGTGCCGGTGTTCGGCCCGAACCGGATCCCCGCCCAGCTCGAAGGCTCCAAGGGCTTCACCAAGGATCTTTGCGCCAGACACGACATCCCGACCGCCCGCTACGCCCGCGCCTCCGACCGGCTCGCCGCCGAAGCGGCGCTCGAGGATTTCGGCATGCCGGTGGTGATCAAGGCCGACGGTCTCGCCGCCGGCAAGGGGGTGATCATCGCCGAGAGCGCAGAGGAGGCCCTGGCGGCGCTCGGCACGATGTTCGACGGCGCCTTCGGCGGCGCGGGCGAGGCGGTGGTGGTCGAAGAGTTCATGACCGGCGAGGAGGCGAGCTTCTTCGCTTTGGTGGATGGCGAGACCGTCCTCCCCTTCGGCTCGGCCCAGGATCACAAGCGCGTCGGCGACGGCGACACCGGGCCCAATACCGGCGGCATGGGCGCCTACAGCCCCGCCTCGATCCTCACCCCCGCTCTGGAGCGGCGGGTGATGGAAGAGATCGTCCGTCCGACGGTCCACGCGCTCGCCGAGGCCGGCACGCCCTTTTCCGGGATTCTCTATGCAGGCCTGATGCTCACCGACGAGGGGCCGAAGCTGGTCGAATACAATGTCCGCTTCGGCGATCCCGAATGCCAGGTGCTCATGCTCCGCCTCGAAAGCGACCTGCTCGAACTGATGCTCGCCTGCGCGCGCGGCGAGCTGGCCGAGGCCGGGGCGCCCAGATTTTCGGCCGACCCCGCGCTGGTCGTGGTGATGGCCGCCGAAGGCTATCCCGAGGCTCCGCGCACCGGAGGAAGGATCGCCGGGCTCGACCGGCCGGGCGCCAAAATATTCCAGGCCGGCACCGCGCTTGACGGCAAGGGCAAGCTGGTCGCCGCGGGCGGCCGCGTGCTGGGCGTCGCGGCGCTGGGGAAGACCGTCGCCGAGGCGCAGCGCGCCGCCTATGCAGCGATCGACGGGATCGAGTTTCCGACCGGCTTTTGCCGGCGGGACATCGGCTGGCGTGAAATTGCGCGGATCGAGGGCTGACTAGGCGCCGACGGCGGGCTATTGATCGCCCTCATGCCGCGGTTCGCGAAATTCCTGATCGGCCTGGCCGCCGCGTTGCTCGCGGGCTGGATCGGCCATGGCCCGCTGGGACAGGGCGACGCCTTCGTCGGCAATCTCGACGCACAGGCGAAGGCGGTGATCCGCACCGCCGAACTGCCCAACATCCACGTCCGCTTCGGCCGCGATCCACTGGCGCGTGAGGCGATCCTCAGCGGCCAGGCGGACGAGTTCCAGCGCGAGGGCCAGGGTCAGTTCCCCGGCCTCAATGATCGCATCCGCGCGATCCCTGGCGTCTCCGGCGTGCGCTGGGACGACAATGATTGCTGCGCGCGGGAGGAGGCCGGCAATGCCGCTGCTCGCTGAAACACTGCTCCTGACCGCGGTCGCCTATCTGGTCGGCGTCGCGCTCGGCTGGCTGTTGTTCGGCCGGCCCAAGAAGAACTCGTTCCTGGAAGACTAGGCCCATGTTCGCCCTCGCCCAGTTCAACCTCGTCACCCTGGCCGTTGCGCTGGCGATCGGGCTCGTCACCGGCCGCTGGATGTTCGCGCGCCGCGCCGCCCCTCCACCCGCTCCTGAGGACACCGACCGACCATGAGCTCCAACACCACGATCATCGTCGCCGTCGCCATTCTGGCGGTCTTGATTATCGGCTTCCTGGTGATGCGCCCGCGCGCGGCCCCGAAGGTCGAGCGCCGGCGCGAAGGCGAGCCCTACGTCGCGAGCAAGGAGCGGCCCTACATGAAGCCGCCGGCCAAGGAGGGCGCCGGGGTGGCGGACGAGGTCGCCGCGGCCACCGCCGACGTCGCCGACGAGATGCTCGGCGTCCACACCCGTCCGCAGCACGACGGCCCGTCCGACGACCTCACCCGGCTCAAGGGCGTGGGACCGAAGTTCGTCGCGCGCCTCAGCGAGCTCGGAATCACCCGCTACGACCAGCTCGCCGGCCTCAATGCCAACGAGGCGGCGCATCTCGACGAACGGCTCGGCCCGTTCCAGGGCCGCCTCGCGCGCGACCGGGTGATCGAGCAGGCCGATTTGCTCGCCAGAGGCGACACGGAGAGCTTCGAGGAGAAATTCGGCAGGCTGGGCTGAGCTAGGCCCGCCGACCCCGCTTGATCTCGCTGGCGAGGAGCTTGTCGATCTTGCGCCCGTCCATGTCCGAAATCTCGAACTGCCAGCCGCGATAGGTGAAGCGCTCGCCAACCTCGGGCAGATGCTTGAGCACGGACAAGGCGAAGCCGGCCGCGGTGGCATAGTCGCGGTCGTCGGGCAGGTTGAGGCACAAAGCGTCGCCCATCGCGTCGGCCGAGACCGACCCCGACACCCACCAGCTGCCGTCGTCGCGCTCGACGAGCGGCGGATCGGTGTCGAAATCGGTGGCCGAGAGGAACTTGCCGGCGAGCGCGGTCAGCAAATTGCCGGGCGTCACGATCCCTTCGAAATGGCCATATTCGTCGTGGACGAAGGCCATCGGCACCTCGCTGTCCCGAAGCACGGTCATCGCATCCATCGCATCGATCTGGTCGGGCACGATCGGGGCCGCCTTCATCAGCGCGCGCAGGTCGATCGGCTGATCCTTGAGCAGGCAGGAGACGATGTCGCGTGCCTGGACCACGCCGATCAGCCGGTCGACCGATCCTTCGGCGACCGGGATGCGGTTGTGCGGCGCCTCGATCAGCTTCTGGCGGATCATTTCCTGGCCGGCGTCGGCGTCGATCCACGACACTTCGGTGCGCGGGGTCATCACCTCGCGCGTCGGCCGGTCGGCAAGGCGCACCACGCTCGAGATCAGCGCCCGCTCGCTCTCCTCGAGCACGCCGGCGGTCGCGGCCTCGGCGACGACGAGCTGGAGATCCTCGGCGGTCACCTGGTCCTCCGATTCGCGGTTCATCCGCAGCAGGCGGAAGATCAGGCTGCTGGTCCGGTCAAGCAGCCAGCCGAAGGGCGCGGTCGCGCGGCTCAGCCAGCGCATCGGCAGTGCGACGGTGACGGCGATCGGCTCGGGCGAGCGCAAGGCGAACTGCTTGGGCACCAGCTCGCCGATCACCAGCGAGGCATAGGTGGTGAGGAAGATGACGAGCGCGAAGCCCAGCGTCTGTGCCGTCTCGGGCTTGATCCCGAGCAAGGCGAGGCGATCGCCCGTCGGCCCGCCGAGACTGGCGCCCGAATAGGCACCGGCGAGGATGCCGATCAGGGTGATGCCGATCTGCACGGTCGAGAGGAAGCGCCCCGGATCGGCGGAAAGATCGAGCGCCGTCTGAGCGCCGCGCCGCCCGGCCCGCGCCATCGCCTTGAGCCGCGTCTTGCGCGACGAGACGATCGCCAGCTCCGACATGGCGAAAACGCCATTGAGCGCCACCAGGACGAGGATGATGACCACGTCCAGCCAGGGAAAGGGTGCGAGCGGAGGGGGAGGCGACATGGCGTTGGGGCCTTCCTAGCCGCGAAGCTCCATGCTCCACAAGATTGCGCGCGCCGCCGGCATTATCGCCGCGCCTGGAAGAATTCGCGCAGCATGCCGCCAGCCTCGGCCTCGCCGATCCCCGGATAGACTTCCGGTACATGATGGCAGGTAGGCTGGGCGAAGAGCCGCGGCCCGTGCAGCACGCCGCCGCCTTTGGGATCCGGCGCGCCGAAATAGAGGCGGGAGATGCGGGCCAGCGCAATCGCCCCGGCGCACATCGCGCAGGGCTCCAAGGTCACCCAGAGGTCGCAGCCGTCGAGCCGGGAGTCGCCGACAGCCGCCGCCGCGGCGCGAATCGCGACCATCTCGGCATGGGCCGTCGGGTCGTTGAGATCGCGCATCCGATTGCGGCCAACCGCGAGCACCGCGCCGGCGCGCGTCACCACCGCGCCGACCGGAACCTCGCCGTCTCCCGCCGCCGCCTTCGCCTCGTCGAGCGCGAGGCGCATCGGATCGGGCAGTGGGAAAGCCGTTATTGCGTGTTGCCCTGGCCGTTGGTGACGGCGACGTTCGGCACCTCGACCTGGCGGGTCTCGGTGCGGACCACCGGCACCTGGACGTTGGTCGTCGTCGTGCCGACCTCGACCGACTTGGCGTCGATCGAGACGGTCCCGTCGGCGTGACGGTTGAGGTTGATATAGCCGGTCCAGATCAGAGCCATGACGACCACGACGATGAAGGCGATCAGCAAGAGGAGCGTGCGCAGCATATGGGATCCTCGCGGGTTCGACGTTTCTTAGTCAACGAGGGGATGGCAGATTGGTTGCCTCCCCGCAACGATCTCGCGCGAGGGCCCTCCGCAACGCCGGTTGACGAACGAGCCTCGTCCGGCTATCCGCGCCCCGTTTCCGGTTGGCCTCGAAGGCTGCCCATTCCAGGAAGAGATTGAAATGTCGCGCATTTGCGAACTGACCGGCAAGGGCCGGCTGGTGGGTAACAATGTTTCCCACGCGAACAACAAGACCAAGCGTACGTTTCTGCCGAATCTGCAGAACGTTACCCTGATTTCGGACACGCTCGAGCGCGGCGTCAAGCTGCGCGTCTCGATGAGCGGTCTGCGCTCGGTCGAGCATGTCGGCGGCCTCGACAACTGGCTGCTGAAGACCAGCGACGAAAAGCTTTCGACCAAGGTTCGCAAGCTGAAGCGCGAACTGGTCAAGAAGGCGAAGGCCGCGGCATAATCCTGCAGCGGCCCGCTCAAGGGCGGCTAGTTCGCTAAAGCTCCGGCTTCAACCAGCCCGGCGTTTCGCCGGTGCCGGTGACGACGCCTGCGCATCCGCAGCCACATCAGGATCCCCGTGACTGCCAGGATCGCGGGAAGA
>DASQJU010000129.1:0-9386 GCA_035630915.1 Allosphingosinicella sp. | reverse complement strand
CCACGACCGCGCGGTCAGGTCGGTGCCGTGCGCGGCGTGGATGGGGAGCCGTTCGTTCGAGCGCTCGGTCATGCACCTCATCCAACTCCGCCGGGCGCCACCCTCACCAGCGCTGCCCCAGGCGGCGGCGACCATGGCACGATCGAGCCGGCGCTTGGGCTCGAAGATGCCGGGCGTGTCGGTGAGCAGCAACTGCGCCTCGCCCGCGATGGCGATCCCCATCAGCCGGGTGCGCGTGGTCTGCGCCTTGGGGGTGACGATCGCCACTTTCTGGCCGACCAAGGCATTGACCAGGGTCGACTTGCCGGCATTGGGCGCACCGACCACCGCGACAGTTCCGAAGCGTGCGCTCATTTCAATTTCTCCAACAGGGCTTGGGCGGCCTCGGTCTCCGCGTCCTGCTTGGACGCGCCTTCGGCTTCCGCTTCGCCGACCTTGTGGATCGAGACGCGCACGACGAAGGTCGGCGCGTGCTGCGGGCCGGAACGGCGCACGACCTCGTAGACCGGCGGACGGCGATCCTTGGCGGCGGCCCATTCCTGCAGCACCGACTTGGGGTGTTGCGGCGCCGCCTCGCGGCGGTTGACCCGGTCGCCCCAGGCGGAGTGGATGAAGCTCTTGGCGGTCTCGAACCCCGCCTCGAGCCAGAGCGCGCCGATCAGAGCCTCGACCATGTCGCCCAAGACATTGTCGCTGTCGAACGCGCCGTCGTCGCGCGCCTGCTTGCCGAGCCGCATATGCGGGGCGAGCCCCAATTCGCGTCCGACCTCGGCGCAGGTCGTGCGGGCGACGAGGACGTTGAGGCGCTTCGAGAGCTGGCCCTCGGGCTCGTCCGGGAACAGCGCGTAGAGCCAATCGGCGATGACCAGTCCGAGCACGCGGTCGCCGAGAAACTCGATCCGCTCGTAATTCCCTTCGCCGCGGCTCGAATGGGTCAGCGCGCGCTCGAACACGGCGATGTCGGCGGGCTTGTGGCCGGTGTGGTGCTCGATCCAGGTAGAAAGGTCCATCAGCCAGTCCGCCCGATCCGGCCCCAGCGCGCGGCGGTGAACCAGGTCCAGGGCTTCACCCAGCTCGACGAGCCGTCGGTCGACCAGATGGTGACGAGGACGCGGCCGATGATGCGGTCCACCGGCAGCATGCCGACGCCGCGCTCGACCGCGAAGCGGCTGTCGAGGCTGTCGTCGCGATTGTCGCCCATGACGAAGACATGGCCTTCGGGCACGGTGACGGGGCCGAACGTGTCGCCTTCGCCGTTCACCACCTGATCGAGCACCTCATAGGTCCGCCCGCCCGGCAGCGTCTCGCGGAAGCGGGGATAGTGGCAGGCCGCGCCGCCGCCTTCGCCCGGCGCCACGCGGGCCGAGCCGGGCACAACCCCGCGGCACTCGCTATTGGGGCTGACCGGCAGCGCGAAGTCGGCGAGCCGCTCGCGCGGCAGTTCCCGGCCGTTGAGCACGACAATTCCTTGCCGCAGCTCGATCGTGTCGCCGGGAAGGCCGATCACCCTTTTGACCAGATCCTCGTCGCGGCTGCCGGGATAGCGGAACACGACGACATCGCCCCGCGCGGGAAGCCCCGCCAGGATTCGGCCCTGGAAATCGAGGATGCCGAACGGGAAGGAATAGCGCGAATAGCCGTAGCTCCACTTGGAAACGAACAGATAGTCGCCGACCAGCAACCGCGGCAGCATCGAGGAGGAAGGGATGCTGAATGGCGCGACGACGAGCGCCCTCAGCAGCAGCGCGCCGAGGAAGAGAAGGAGCAGGAAGCGCGCCAGGCTGGCCCAGCTTTCCTTCTCCTTGGGCGCCGGCTCGGCGGCGGGCGCGGTGGCGGCGTCGATGTCCATTGCGCGCGCTTTCGCTTGGGGGCCGGGCCGGGTCAAGCCGCGCTAGGCTTTCGCGCCGGGCGCCTTTAGAGAGACGCGGCATGAATGACGATCTCTGGAACGCGCTGACGCGGGCGCCGCGCACGACCCTGGCGGAGCAGTTCGCCGCCGAACCCGACCGTGTGCAACGGCTCTCGCTCGAAGTCGGCAACATCCTGTTCGATTTCTCCAAGACCCATCTCGACCGCGAATTGCTTGCGGGCTTCGTGAAGCTCGCGGATGAATCCGGACTCGCCGCCCGGCGCGACGCCATGTTCGCCGGCGAAATGGTCAACGCCACCGAAGGGCGCGCGGCCGAGCACAGCGCCGAGCGCGGGCAGGGCGCGCCGGAGAGCGTGGCCAGCGCGGCCGGCATGCACAGCCGGATGCGCGCGCTGATCGACGCGATCGAGGCCGAAGCGTTCGGGCCGGTGCGCCACATCCTTCACATCGGCATCGGCGGCTCCGCGCTCGGCCCGAAGCTGCTGATCGACGCGCTCGGCCGCGAAGCTGGCCGCTACGAGACGGCGATCGTCTCTAATATCGACGGTGCCGCGCTCGACGAGGCGCTCCGGGGCTTCGATCCGCAAACGACCTTGATTGCCGTCGCCTCCAAGACCTTCACCACGACGGAGACGCTGCTGAACGCCCGCGCGGCGCTGCGCTGGCTGGAAGAGGGCGGCGTCGAGGACCCTTACGGTCGTCTCGTGGCGCTCACCGCCAGCCCGGAGAAAGCGATCGAATTCGGCGTCGACGAGACCCGCATCCTGCCCTTTTCGGAGAGCGTCGGCGGCCGCTATTCGCTCTGGTCCACGATCGGTTTCACCGCCGCCCTCGCGCTCGGCTGGGACGCCTTCGAAAGCCTGCTGGAAGGCGCCGCCGCGATGGACCGCCACTTCCGCCTGACGCCGTTCGCGGAGAACGCGCCGGTCCTCGCCGCCTTCGTCGACCGCTATTACGCCAACGTCCGCGGCGCCGAGACGCGCGCCGTCTTCGCCTATGACGAGCGGCTCCGGCTGCTGCCCCCCTATCTCCAGCAGCTCGAGATGGAATCGAACGGCAAGAGCGTCGGCCTGGACGGCGCGCCGGTCGGCCGCCCCACCGCGCCGATCGTCTGGGGCGGTACCGGCACCGACGCGCAGCACGCCGTCTTCCAGCTGCTCCACCAGGGGACGCACCTCGCCCCCGTGGAGTTCGTCGCGGCGATCGAGAACAAGGCCGGTTTCGTCGACGAGCATCACCGCGCATTGCTGGTCAACTGCTTCGCCCAGGGCGCCGCCCTGATGGGCGGGCGAGAGGCGTCCGATCCCAATCGCAGCTATCCGGGCGACCGGCCGTCGACCACGATCCTGCTCGACCAGCTCGACCCGGCGACACTCGGTGCGCTGATCGCCTTCTACGAGCACCGCACCTTCGCCAACGCCGCTCTGCTCGGCATCAACCCGTTCGATCAGTTCGGTGTCGAGCTCGGCAAGGAGATGGCCAAAGCGCTCGACGGCGAGGGCGAGCTCGAATTCGATCCATCGACCCGAGCGCTGCTCGCGCGCGCTTTTGAAGAAGACCTGGGATGACAAAGAGCTACGACTACGATCTGTTCGTTATCGGCGCGGGCTCCGGGGGCGTGCGCGCCGCGCGGGTGTCGGCGGCGCACGGCGCGCGGGTCGCCATCGCCGAGGAGTATCGCGTCGGCGGCACCTGCGTAATCCGCGGCTGCGTGCCGAAGAAGCTGCTCGTCTACGGCGCGCATTTCGCCGAGGATCTGGAGGACGCCGCCCGCTTCGGCTGGAAGATCACGGGCCAGAAGTTCGACTGGCCGACCTTGCGCGACAATGTCCTCGCCGAGGTCGAGCGGCTCGAAGGGATCTACGGGGACATCCTCGAGCGCCACGAGGTCGAGATCTTCGCCCAGCGCGCCCGGCTGACCGGCCCCAACAAGGTCAAGCTGGCAGACGGGACCGAAGTGACCGCCGCGACGATCCTCATCGCCACGGGCGCGACCCCGGTCGTGCCCGACGTCCCTGGCGCCGAGCATGGGGTCACCTCGAACGAGATGTTCCACCTCGATGCGATGCCGCGCCGCGCGGTCATCGCCGGCGGCGGCTATATCGCCAACGAATTCGCCGGAATCCTCCACGAATTCGCCTGCGAGGTGACCATCGTCAACCGCGGCGACCGCATTCTGCGCCACTATGACGAGCAGGTCCGCGACCGCCTGCTCCAGATCTCGCTGACCAAGGGCATCAACTTCAAGTTCAACGCACCCTTCGAGAAGATCGTCAAGCGCAAGGACGGGTCCTTGCGCATCCACATGGAGGGTTCGAGCCCGATCGACGCGGATCTGCTGCTCTGGGCCGTCGGCCGCGCGCCGAACACCAAGGAGCTGGGCCTGGACAAAGCGGGTGTCGAACTCGGCAAGAACGGGGCGATCCTGGTCGACGAGGACAACCAGTCGTCGGTGCCGAGCATCTACGCGATCGGCGACGTCACCGACCGGATCCAGCTGACTCCGGTGGCGATCCGTGAGGGCCAGGCCTTCGCCGACACGGTGTTCGGCAACAAGCCGACCCGGGTCGACTATGCCAACATTCCCTCGGCCGTGTTCAGCCATCCGCCGATCGCGGCGGTCGGCATGACCGAGAGCCAGGCGCGCGACAAGCTCGGCAGCTACAAGACCTATGTCTCGGATTTCCGGCCGATGAAGAACGTGCTGGCCGGCCGCAACGAGCGCTCGCTCTACAAGTTGATCGTCGACGAGGAGAGCGACAAGGTGGTTGGCATCCACATGATCGGCCCCGATGCGCCCGAGATACTCCAGGCGGCGGCCATCGCCGTGAAGGCGGGCCTGACCAAGGCCCAGTTCGACGAGACGGTGGCGCTGCACCCGACGATGTCGGAAGAGCTGGTGCTGATGCGCTGACGAAAAAGGAGCCGCCCCGGCGTGCCGGAGCGGCTCCCTTTTTAGCCCTTCGCGCTTAATGCGAGGGCGTGAATTCCACGTCGGTGGTCTCGCACAGGTTGATCCCGCGCTCGTCATTCTCGGTGCCGTCGTCATAGGTGACGCGGATGTCCCAGACGCAATCGTCCTCGTTGCGGTCGAAGGTTACTTCGGCCGCCTCGCCGTCGCCGAGCACGTCGCGGCCCAGAATGTCCGGCCCCCAGCGGTTCGAATCGTTCGGCGACACGTTCAGCGTCACGATCACATGACCGGTGCTGTTGGTCAGCGTGAAATCCTGCGGCGCTGCATTGGCCGCGCTTGCAATGGCCGAGGCCAACAGGGCCCCGACGATAAACAGCTTCCTCATTCTCTTGCCCCCTCATTCGTGGAGGCTGCACCATAGGGGTCTTTAACGGGCAGGCAACGTGCTTTCGGGCCGGGTCGCGCGAGAAGTGGAGGATGGCCGGGCGGACGCTTCACTCCTATAGGCGCCGCATGACACGGGCGGGCAGCAGCGACATCCTGATCATCGGCGCGGGGCACAATGCGCTCGTCTGCGCCTTCTACCTCGCTGAGCGGGGCTACAAGGTCACCATGCTGGAGGCGCGCGGCGTCGTCGGCGGGGCGGCGGTGACCGAGGAATTCCATCCGGGCTTCCGCAATTCGACCGCGAGCTACACGGTCAGCCTGCTCAACCCCAAGGTGATCCGCGACATGCGGCTCTACCAGCACGGCCTCAAGGTCGTGCTGCGCAAGATCGACAACTTCCTGCCGACGCTGGGGCCGGACCATCTCCTCTCCGGTCGGAACGGGCTGACGCGGCGCGAGATCGCCCGCCTTTCGCCGGCGGACGCCGAGAATTACGACGCTTATTCCACAGCCTTGGGGTCGGTCGTCGGCGTGCTGCGCCAGTGGCTGCTGCGCGCGCCGCCCAATGCCGGCGGAGGCCTGGGCGACCTGCTCGCGCTGCTCAAGCTCGGCGGCGGCGTCGGGCGGCTCGGGCTCGAGGACCAGCGCCACATCGTCGATTTCTTCACCAAGTCCGCCACCGACATCCTGAAGCGCTATTTCAGCCACGAGCTGGTCCAGGCCCTGTTCGGTTTCGATGCGGTCGTTGGTCATTATGCCAGCCCGGACGCGCCCGGCTCGGCTTACGTCCTGCTTCACCACGTGTTCGGCGAGGCGGCCGGAGTCGAGGGCGCCTGGGGGCATGCGATCGGCGGGATGGGCGCGATCACCCAGGCGATGGCCAAGGCGGCGCGCGAGGCCGGGGTCGAGATTGTGCTCGAGAGCCCCGTCGACGAAGTAATCGTCGAGAACGGGCGGGCAGTCGGAGCGGTCGCGGGCGGCAAGACGTACCGGGCCAAGGCGGTGGTCGCCGGCGTCCACCCCAAGCGGCTCTTTACCGAGCTCCTGCCCGAAGGCGCCGTCGCTGCCGAGCCCGCACGGCGGATGGCGCACTGGGCGAGCGAATCGGCGACCTTCCGGATGAACGTCGCCTTGTCCGAGCTGCCGCGTTTCACCAGCCTGCCCGAGCCCGGCGACCATCTGACGGCCGGGATCATCGTCGCGCCATCGCTCGGCTATATGGACCGCGCCTATCTGACCGCACGGACGGACGGCTTCTCGAAAGAGCCGATCGTCGAGCTGCTGATCCCCTCGACCCTCGATGACAGCCTCGCACCTGAGGGAAGCCACGTCGCCAGCCTGTTCTGCCAGCATTTCCCTTACGACGTGCCGGGCGGGTGGGACGCGCGCCGCGAGGAGGCCGCGGATCACATCATCGCCCATGTCGACCGCTATGCGCCCGGCTTCAAATCTTCGGTGATCGGCCGGCTCGCCCTGTCGCCGCTCGATCTCGAGCGGCGCTTCGGGCTGATCGGCGGGGACATCTTCCACGGCAAGATGGGGCTCGACCAGCTCTTCTCGAACCGGCCTATGCTGGGGCATGCCGATTACCGGATGCCGCTGCCCGGCCTCTACCTCTGCGGCGCCGGGGCGCATCCCGGCGGCGGCGTCACCGGCGCGCCGGGCCACAATGCCGCCCGCGCCGTGATCGCCGACCGCAGGAAGCTGAAGCTCTAGTCGGAGCCCTTATAGGTATCGTGGCAGCCCGAGCAGGTCTGCCGCACCGCCGCCCATTGCGTCAGGAAGGCCGCGCGGTCCCCGCTTTGGGCGGCTTGGGCCAGCGCCTGGGCGGCCGTGGCGTAAGCGGCGGCGCGCGCCTCGAAGCCGGCCCGGTCGCTCCAGATGGTGGGCAAAGCATGGCTGTTCGGCAGGTTGGTGCCGGCCGGAAACAGGCTCGGCAGCGTTCGCGCCCAGCGCGCCAGCGACCGTGCCCCGAACGCAAGCGTGCGCACATCCGCTCCGGAATCCGCGGCAGCCTTCATCGCGGCGAAGCTGCCGCCGGAAAGGATATAGCCCGCCTGCCGCGCGGCGACGATCTGCTCCGCCGTGAGGCCGGCGGGGGCCGCTGGGGGCTGGGCGAGGGCGGCGGCGAGCGGGACCGCGGCAAGCGCGGCACCAAGCAACAGAAACTGTTTCATCTTGCCTCCTGGGTCGAGGTCCAAGTCTAGACCCATGTCGCGCCCGCAACAACGGGAACCTAATCCCTGCCCAAAACGCTTTGATGTGGGGCGGAACACAGGGGTTCTGCGATGCCGCGTTTGGCTTATTGTTGCTTGGCTCTGCTTTCCTTCCCGGCGGTGGCCGCCGCGCAGGTCGGCCCAAGGATGCCGGTCCTCTCAGCCCATCCCTCGCAAACGACGCAGGTGGATTTCCGAGTGCCTCGCGGCGACTTCCGCGAGGGCAGCGCACCAGCGCGCAACGGTTTGATTGGGGCGGTTAGCCTCGACGACCGTACGGTGATCGGGGTCGGCCGCTTCAGCGTGCTCGAGGTCGCCCGGCCGCGAACCCATACCGAGCCCGAGCGGCGCCCCGCCGACGTCAGGCGGCGCGACCAGGGCATTGCCGCCGTGGGGATCAGCTACAGCTTCTAGCGCTTCAGATGATGGGGTGGCGTTCCCAGTCGGCCTTGCCGGCGCGCCCGGTCATGCGGCGGTGGAGTTTGTCCATCGTGCGGCTGCCGGTCTTGACGAACAGGAAAGGCAAGACGGCGTGGATCAGCACCGCAGTCCCGCCGGCGAGCATGCGCAGGCCGAAGGCCGAGGCGTTGACGAAATGATGGCCGTAGCTCTCGCCGACCTCGCGCGGATGCTTGGTGAAGGGATTGTCGGCCATCACGCGCCCTTACGCGTTCCGGGGGCCAAAAAAAACCCGCGCCGGGACGTCCGGCGCGGGTTTTGTGTCGATCGCCCCGTTCAGCGGCGGCGCGCGCAATTGGCCGGATCGGAGTTCGGTCCGCTGTCGCGGTCGCTGGTCCGGTTGCCGCGGCCGTTGCCGGCCTGATCGGCGTTCGGGCCCTGATCGGCGTCGGTGCAGCCGCGGATGCGCGTCGTGCCGCGGCCGCGGCCTGGCGGATCGGCATTGGGCCCCTGGTCCTGATCGGTCACTTGCGCCTGCGCGGTGCCCGTCATGGCGATCATCGCCCCGCCGGCGACGACCGCGCCGCCCGCGACGCGGGTCAGAAACGATCGGCGGCTGATTCCTCTTCCAGGCTTCATCTCACGCAACTCCTCTTCCCAAAGGTCGACATGGCGTAGGGCATTTGCGTTCCCCCCACAATGCATCCCGCGCGCTTGTCGAATCGCCCGCTGTGCCTCAAGGAGCGCGCGAAGCGAAAGGGACGGGAATGAAACTGGACAGCAACATCGCCGCAGTGGTCACCGGCGGCGCCTCGGGCCTCGGCGAAGCGACGGCGCGGGCGCTCGCCGCGAAGGGCGTCAAGGTCGCCATCTTCGACCGCGACGCCGAGCGCGGCGAGAAGGTCGCCGGCGAGATCGGCGGTATCTTCGCCCTTGTGGACGTGACCTCGGACGAGGCGGTCGATGCCGGCTTCGCCAAGGCCCGCGCGGCGCACGGCCAGGAGCGCATCTGCGTCAATTGCGCGGGCGTCGCCAACGCGATGAAGACCGTCGGCCGCGACAAGGAGACCGGGGCGGTCAGGCGCTACCCGATCCACCAGTTCGAGCTCGCCATCCAGATCAACCTGATCGGCAGCTTCCGCGTCCTCGCCGCCGCGGCCGCCGGCATGGCGGACGCCGAGCCGATGGCGGACGGCGAGAAGGGCTGCATCATCAACACCGCCTCGGTCGCCGCGCAGGACGGGCAGATCGGGCAGGTCGCCTACACCGCCTCCAAGGCCGGTGTGCTCGGCATGGCGCTGCCGATCGCCCGCGACCTGATGGGCGAGGGGATCCGGGTCAACACGATCCTTCCCGGCGTGTTCGAAACGCCGATGGTGGCGATGATGCCGCAGAACGTGAAGGACGCGCTCGCCGCCCAGGTGCCTTTCCCCAAGCGGCTCGGCCAGGCGGAGGAATATGCCCGGCTCGCCATCTTCATGGCCGAGAACGTCTATCTCAATGGCGAATATGTTCGCTTGGACGGGGCCATACGGATGGCGCCGCGCTGACCGGAGACGCCTGGACGGGGCCGTATGGAAGGCGCCGCGCTGAGCGGCCG
>DASQJU010000128.1:0-10920 GCA_035630915.1 Allosphingosinicella sp. | reverse complement strand
GGCGCGGCCGCGGCCTCGGGCAAGCCGCTCAAGGTCCTCGTCGACCTCGATGTCGGCCAGCACCGTACGGGCATCGCGCCGGGGGAGGGCGCAATCGCGCTCGCCGGGGCAATCGCCGCCAGGCCCGGGCTCGGCCTCGCCGGAATCCAGGGCTATGCCGGCCATCTGATGCACGTCCACGACCGGAGGGTACGCGAAGCCGGGACGCTTGGCGTGATGGCCATGCTCGCCGAGATGCGTGCCGCGCTCGAGGCGCGCGGGCTGCCTTGCCCGATCGTCACCGGCGGCGGCACCGGCAGCTTCGACCTCGATCCCGCCGCCGGCGTGCTCACGGACCTCCAGGCCGGCTCCTACGTCTTCATGGACCGCCAATATGACGACGTCTGGACCGAAAGCGGCGACGAAGCGCCTTTCGCCACCGCGCTCTTCGTCCAGACCACGGTGATCAACGCCAATCTACCCGGCCTCGCGACCACCGACGCCGGCCTCAAGGCCTTCGCCACCGACGCCGGCGAGCCGCGCATCGCAAGCGGGGCGCCCGCGGGCACGCGCTACATCTTCCGCGGCGACGAACATGGCCAGCTCGAATTCGCGCCCGGGGAGGGGCTCGCGGCCGGCGCCGTCGTGACTTGCGCCGTCCCCCACTGCGATCCCACTGTGAACCTCTACGATTACTACCACATCGTCAGAGGCGACACGGTGATCGACATCTGGCCGGTCGACGCCCGCGGCCGTTCGCAATGACCCCGTGCCGTGGCGCCATAGCCTCACCCTATGCCGCCCGAGCGCTTTGATGTGACACCGGCCACCGGCCGCCGCTAATCTGGAGCCCAACGCAGGGGAACGCCTTCAATGCTCGATCGCCGCTCATTCCTGCTCGGCTCGGCCGCGACGGTCGCACTCCTGCCGGCCGCCGGTCTCGCCGCTGCCGTGCCTGTGTCGCGCAGGCGCCAGGTGGCTGCCGCAGGCCTGTCGGCGCCGGTCGAGATCGTCGACGATCCCTACGGAATCCCCCATATCCGGGCCCGGTCGATCCCCGACGCCTTTTTCGGGCAGGGCTATGTCGTCGCGCGCGACCGCCTGTTCCAGCTCGACCTCGCCCACCGCCGCGAACTCGGGCGGCTGGCGGAGGCGTTCGGCGCCGAGTTCGCCGCCCATGACGCCGCGGCGCGGCTGTTCCTGTTTCGCGGCGACCTGGACGCGGAGCTGGCGGCGGTCCCGGCGCACCTCGTCACCTGCGCACGCGCCTATGCGTCGGGGATCAACGCCCGCATCGACGAGGTGCTCGCCGATCCCACCTTGCTGCCGCTCGAATATTCCATCCTCGGCGTAAGCCCGCTCAAGTGGGACGTGCGCGACATGGTGCTGACCCGCAGCGGCGGTTTCAGCGTCGAGCCCGAGGTCCGGCGCGCCCGGCTCGCCGCCATGGGGCTGCTCGAACTGGACGCGGTGATCGCGCCGCTCAGGCCGGCATGGGACCTCGCCGTGCCGGAAGGGCTGGACGCGGCGGCCGTGTCCGACGCGGATATGGGCGTGCTCCGCCTTGGCGGCCTGCCGTGGAACTCACTGATCGAGTCTCCCGACGCCGCGCCTGCCGCCGCCGCGAACGCCGGCAGCAATGCTTGGACGGTCGGTCCGGGACGCAGCGCGACGGGGCGGCCGATTCTGGCCAACGATCCGCACCTCGGCATCGGCGGCTTCGATCCGCGCCATGTCGCTCATCTGACCGCGCCGGGGCTCGACGTGATCGGCGGCGGCGCCCCCGGCCTACCCGGGATCATGCAGGGCCACACCGATCGCTTTGCCTTCGGCCGCACAAATTTCCATATCGACCAGGAGGATCTGTTCGTCCTGGAGCTCAACCCCGACGATCCGGAGCAATATCGTCACGGCGAAGGATGGCGGTCGTTCGACAAGGTCGAAATCTCCATCCCGGTGAAGAACGGCTCGCCGCGGCCGGCGACCCTGCGCTACGCCGCGCAGGGCCCGGTGATCTCGCACGATCCCGCGCGGCGCCGCGCCACCGCCCTCGCCGCGGTCGAGCTGCAGCCGGGTGCCAGCGGGGCGTTCGCGATGATCGCAATCAATCTGGCGCGCGACTGGGCGGACCTGCGCGAAAAGGCGTTGCGCTTCCATCCGTCGCCGACCAATTTCCATTATGCCGACGTGGACGGAAACCATGGCTGGCAGGTGATCGGCTTCGCGCCGGTTCGGCGCAAAGGCGACGGACTGATGCCGGTGCCGGGCGACGGTCGCTACGACTGGACCGGGATGCGCGACTTCCGGGCGCTGCCGAACGAATATAATCCGGCCAAGGGCTGGTTCGCCTCGGCCAACCAGAACAATCTCCCGGAAGGCTGGCCGCGCGACCGGATTCCGGCCTTCTCCTTCCGCGACCCCTATCGCTACCAGCGGATCTCCGATGTGCTGTCGGCGCAGCCGCGGCACCGCCTCGCCGACAGCGTCGCGCTGATGCACGACACGCTCTCCACCCCCGCACGGCAGCTCATCGCGCTGCTGCCCGCGCGCGGCTCGGCGGGGGCCGAACCGGCGCTCGCGATGTTGCGCGGTTGGGACGGGCGGCTGGATGCGGACAGCGGCCCGGCGGCCCTCTACCAGATCCTCTGGCGGGAGCTCGGCAACCGAATGCTGGCGGCGATCGTGCCGGAGCGGGCGCGTGAACTGGTCAAGGAGATCGCGCCCTCCGTGCTGCTCGGGCTGCTCGCCCATCCCGACCGGCGCCTCGGCCCCGATCCGGCCGCCGCCCGCGATGCCCTGTTCGACGGCGCGCTCGCGGCCGCCTGGACTCAAGCGCGCGAGCAACTCGGACCCGATCCAGCCGCCTGGCGCTGGGGCAGCCTGCACCAAGTGCGCATCCAGCATCCGCTGTCGCGGATCCCCGCCATCGCCGCGGCCTTTCCCCCGATCGAGGGCGAGGGATCGGGGGGCGATTCCTACACCGTCATGGCGCGCTGGCTGCGCGGCGCTCCCGCCTGGCAGGTTGCGGGCGGCGCGAGCTATTTGCAGGTGATCGACGTCGGCGCCTGGGACAATTCGCTGATGCTCAACTTTCCGGGCCAGTCCAACGATCCGCGTTCGCCGCACTATCGCGATCAATATGCGCATTGGATAAGCGGCGAGCTGCAGCCGATGCTGTTCAGCCGCGCGGCCGTCGACGCGAGGGCCGCGGCCCGCACCATCCTTCGCCCCTAAGGCGTAATTTCAGCGCGCCCTCAAGCCGGCCTCCCTCTCCCCGCTCAGGCGAGGATCGTACGGTCGGCCTGGTCGATGCGGGTGATACCGGTGAGAGCCATGGCGACTCGGAGCTCGGCTTCGATGATCGACAACATCTTAGCGACGCCGGGGCCGCCTTCCGCGGCCAGCGCATAGGCCCACGCGCGCCCCAGCAGGACGCCTTTCGCGCCCAGCGCGAGCATGCGCAGCACATCAAGACCCGAGCGCACGCCGCCATCGGCGAGAATGGTGAGATCGCTTCCCGCCGCGTCGACGATCGCGGGCAAGGCGCGGGCCGTGGAGAGCACGCCGTCGAGTTGGCGACCGCCATGATTGGAGACGACGAGGCCGTCGGCGCCGAGCTTCACCGCCTCGCGCGCGTCCTCGGGATCGAGGATCCCCTTGATGATCAGCGGCCCCTCCCAATGCTGGCGGATCCAGGCAATGTCCTGCCAGGCGATGCCGGCGTCGAAATTGCGGCCGATCCAGCCGATATAGTCGTCGAGTCCGCTCGCCTTACCGAGGACCGGCTCGAAATTGCCGAGGCTGTGCGGGCGGCCGCGCAGTACCACGTCCCACAGCCAGCGCGGGTGGGTCAGCGCCTGCCCAAGCCGGCGGCGCCGCGCATTGGGACCGGCTAGGCCCGAATGAACGTCGCGGTAGCGCGCGCCCGGCACGGGCAGGTCGACGGTGAAGACGAGCGCGGCGCAGTTCGTCTCCTTCGCCACGCTCAGCAGCTCGCCCATGTAGCCGCGATCCTTGATCACGTAGAGCTGGAACCAGAGCGGATCGGCACCGGCCGCCTTGACCTCGCGCAGGCCGCAGACGGAGAGGCTTGAGAGGCAAGCCGGAATGCCCTTCCTGCCCGCGACCCCTGCCGCGACGGCCTCGCCGCGCCGCGCGTACATGCCGGACAGGCCAACCGGGCCGAGACCGACCGGCATGGCGATCTCGCGGCCGAACAGGCTGGTCGAGACGTCGATGTTGGCAACGTCGCGCAGGACCCTCTGGCGCAGCGCGATGTCCGCGAGATCGTCCACGTTTCGCCGGAGCGTGACCTCCGCATAGGAACCGCCGTCGATATAATCGAACAGGAAGCGCGGCAGGCGGCGCCTGGCCGCGGTGCGGAAATCGGCGACTGAGGCGATCGCCATCTAGAGCTCCTTGAGCGGCACGGCCGGGTCGGCAAGCTTGGACCTGTCCGGGGCCGCGCCGTCAAGGATCAGCTTGCGCCCCTGCACATAATCGCGGACCGCATTGACGCAATCGAGCGCGATCACGCGGCCCTCGCGCAGGTAGACGAGACTGAAGCTGCGCGCATTGGGGTCGCCGCGCACGACCAGCTCGTCATGGCCCTGCATCAGGCCGACGGTTTGCAGCTTTAGATCGTACTGGTTCGACCAGAACCAGGGGATGGCATCGTAGGGCTCGGGCGCGCCAAGGACCGATTTGGCCGCGATGACGGCCTGGTCGTGCGCGTTCTGGACCGATTCGATCCGCACGCGCGCGCCACCGGCGAAGCGGTTCTCGTGCGCGGCGCAGTCGCCGATGGCGTAGATGTCCGGCAGGCTGGTCCGGCAGAAGGCGTCGACGTCGACGCCGTTGGCGCCCGCCGCGCCGGCTGCGATCAAGGGTTCTACCGCCGCGTCGATGCCTATCGCGACGATGGTCAGATCCGCCGCGGCGGTTTCACTTCCGGAATTCAGGCGGATCTCCACCCCGTGACCGCGATGCTCGGCCTCGTAAAAGCGCGACAGTGGTTCGCCGACAACGCGGGCAAGGACTCGGTCCGCCGCCTCGAGCAGCACGACCTCTTTGCCCAGCTTGGCGAGAACGGCCGCCGCCTCGAGGCCGACATAGCCGCCGCCGATAATGGCGATTCGCCGGGCACCGGGCAGCGCCGCAATCAGCGCGTCGGTGTCGGCCCGGCTGCGGATGACATGACCGCCCGACCCCAGCCGGCGCGGGACTCCGCCCGCCGCCCAAATGAGCTTGCCATAGCCGAGCGTAGAGCCGTCGGCGCAGCGCACGCGGCGCGCGCCGGGCTCGACCTCGACCACCGTCCGGCCCGGCAGCATCTCCACCTTGCGCTCGCTCCAGAAGGCCGGCGGACGGATCAGGATCCGCTCGAACGCCTTCTCCCCGGCGAGATAATCCTTGGAGAGCGGTGGGCGTTCATAGGGAAGGTCGTGCTCGGCGCTCGCCATGGCGATCGAGCCGGCAAAGCCCAGCTGGCGCAGCGCGATCGCGGCCTGCGCCCCGCCATGGCCGGAGCCGACGATCAATACGTCATGCGATGCGCTTGCGGACATGGGGCCTTGTATCGGCGGCGCGTTCAGAAGACCAAGGGGCGATGCGGCTCGTCTATCCCATGATGTGGTCGCGGCCCGACCGGAAGGCGTGCCGCCAGCAATCGATGAGCACTGCTGCCGCGCTGGCCCGGCAGGGGATCGAGGTCACCTTGATCCTTCCTCGCGGTACGGGTGACCCCGTCCTGTCCGCGGACGATCTGCGGGCATGGTTTGCGGTGCGCGGCGAGTTCCGGGTCGTCCAACGGCAAGGCGCTTGGGCCGGAGAAAGCCTGGCGCGGCAGCTGCTCTGGCTGCGCGAGGTCTTCCGCGACCCTCTGCTCGGCGAGGCGGACCTGCTTTACGCCCGCATTCCGGCCTTGCTCGGCGTCGGCGCGCGCGCTCCGCTCCCCTTCGCCATCGACCATTATCGACCCTGGCCCGACGACTGGCCGGCGATCCGGCCGCTGGTGCGGCGCACGGCGCGGAGCAGCAAATGCCTCGGCCTGGTACTGCATTCGCATTATGCCGCCGCTGCCTATCGCCGCGCGGGCGTGCCGGAGGCGAAGATCCTCGTCGCCCACAATGGGGCCGATCCGGTCGCGGACGCGCCGCACGCGCCGGTCGATCTCCCCCGCGGCCGGCCAATCGCCCTCTATGCGGGCCGAATCAACCGCGAGAAGGGGCTCGACCAGATCCTGGCGATGGCCGCGCTGAGGCCGCAGGTGCTGTTCGTGCTCGTCGGTTCGGAGGGCGACGGGCCGATTGAGGCCGAGGCGGCCGGTTTGGCGAACGTCCGGATCGTCCCGTGGCAGGCGCCGGTCGACCTGCCGGCCTGGCTCGCGGCGGCGGATCTCCTCCTCATTCCGCCCTCCCGTTCGCCGCTGGAGACGTTCCGCAATTGCGTGCTGCCGCTCAAATTGTTCGCCTATCTCGCCGCCGGCCGGCCGATCCTCGCCCCGCAATCGCCCGACACGGCCGAACTGCTCAGCGACGGCCACAATGCCCTGCTCGTTCCTCCTGGCCGGCCTGATTTGGCCGCCGAGGCGCTCGATCGGCTGCTGGGTGACGCCAGCCTGGCCGAACGGCTGGCCTCGGCCGCGCGCGCGGATGCCCTGGCGCTCACCTGGGACAAGCGCGCGGAGCGCATCCTCGCCTTCCTGAAGGAAAGGCTCAGCCGGCCCTGATCTCGGCGACGATCCGGCGCTCCATCCTTTTGTGGTGGAGCAGCGAGATCAGGAGGATGAGGTTCAATGGCAGCAGGGTCGTCATGAAATAGAGATAGGGGCCGCCAAGGGCGACGCTGGCGGCGATGACGAAGGTCTTGGGATTGCCGCCCAACGCCTTCTCGAGGAGCAGCGAGAAGCCCGCGTGACGGCGGACGATCGCGCGGATGCGATCGCGCTCCTCCGGCCCGGCAGTCGCGAGCGCCTCGTCGATCGGGTTGGCCGTTCCGGTCAAGCGCTTCGACAGCCAGACGTAACCGACCGCCCAGAACGAGAAATAGCGGCTGAACCAGCTTTCCCGGCGGAACACGGCGTCTCCGCTTTCGGCGGCCATTCCGAGCCAGGGCTTGCCGTAGACCCGCCACTGATAGAGCCGGCGCTGCGTTTCCGCATGGTTGAGCTGGAGGACGTGACTGCCGCCCGCGCTCCACGCCAATGCCCACGCCCAGCCGCCCATCACATCGTCGAGCCAGAAGGCGAAGGCGAAATACATCACGACATTGCCGAAAATATCGCAGACCCCGTCGACCAGCTCGCCGGTCGCCGAGGCCCGCTGTGTCATCCTCGCAAGATCGCCGTCGGCGCCGTCGACGACGTGCCAGAGCAGCATGAAGCCGAGGCCCACGGACCAGTTGGCGGGCGGCGCCAGCATGACGAAGGACCAAGTCGCGGCGAGCAGGCAGAGTGCGCTCCCGACCGATACGAGATTGGGCGAGATGCCGGTCGGCACCAGGAGGCGCGCCAGCCGCGCGGCGAGCGGGTGATAGACGAACCGGTTGAGCGGATCCTGCAGTTCCACCGGACGGCTTGGAGGCCGAAGAGGATTGGCGCGCGCACTTGCCATGATCCGGCCTCCTTTCTGGTCGAAAAGCGCAGTTGCACCGTTCCTTGCGGTAAGGAGCCGCTCGATGGGAAGCGAAAAATCCGTGCGGGGGATTGCCGGATTCTCCTCGGCCGCGGCGGCGGACCAGCGCATCGCCGGGGTGACCGCGATCGGACGGGCCATCCATCAATTGGCCGCCGACGGCGCAGGCGAGATCGAGATCAGGATCGGTGATGGCGGCGCGCTCTCGGCAGCGTCGCGCGACGACATAGAGAGGCTGCGCGGCGGAACGCCGGTTGCGATCCGCCAGGGGCTGGCCGATCCGCTGCCCCTGCCCTCGTCCTGGGAAATCGTCCGAGGCACCGGCAAGCCGGGCGACGGCCTCGTCTCGCGCTGGCTCAATCGGCCAGTTTCCCAGCGCATCACGTTGCTCGCGCTGAAGATCCCGGGCGCACGGCCCGTGCACGTGACCGTGTTCAACGCCTTGCTGGCACTCGTCATGTTCCCAATCGTGCTGGCCGGGGGCGAGGCGGGGCTCGTGCTCGGTGGAATCCTGTTTCAAACCGCCTCGATCCTCGACGGCGTCGACGGCGAGATGGCGCGGGCGACCTTCCGGACCACGCCGGAGGGCGCGACGATGGACAGTGCCGTCGACATCGCCACCAACCTGCTGTTCGTCTCCGCGATCACCGTCCACCTCGCGCTGCGCGACGGCGACTGGATCGGCTGGGTCGGCGCCTGGGCGGTGGCGGTCTCGCTGTTCGGCGGCATGGTGATCGCCTGGCGCAGCCGCGCCCAGGGCGGCCCGCTCGGCTTCGACATGCTGAAGAAGTCCGCGCCCGTGCGGACCCCGGCCGATGCCGTCTATTGGGCGGTGCAGACGCTGACGGGGCGGGATTGCTTCGCCTTCCTCTACATGGTGCTGATCATTGCCGGGCTGGAGCGGACCGCTTTGTCGATCTACGCCGGAGTCGGCGCGATCTGGTTCCCCTATGTGCTGATCACGCTGCTTCCCCGCGCCCGTGCCTCGTTTCGCCGGGCGGCATAGCTTCTTGACTTCCCCGGGCATTGTGACGAGCGTATGAACCTTCCGGGCTGCTGCAGCCCGACCAGAGAACCGGGGACATATGAACAAGATCAAGGTGGCGCTCGTCGGGATCGGCAACTGCGCCAGCTCGCTTGTCCAGGGACGCTATTTCTACGCCGGCAAGAAGGCCCCCGCCGGCCTGATGCACGAGCGGCTCGGCGGCTACGCCATCTCGGACATTACCTTCGTCGCAGCGTTCGACACCGACGCGCGCAAGGTCGGCAAGGACCTGTCCGAGGCGGTCTTCGCCATGCCGAACTGCACCACCGTATTCCAAAGCGACATTCCCCAGAGCAATGTCACCGTGCGCATGGGCAAGGTGCTCGACGGCATGGCGCCGCACATGCTGGATGCCGGCGAGCGCGGCTTCGTCCGCGCCGATGCGCCCGAGGCGAGCGAGGAAGAGATCGTCGCCATCCTCAAGGAGACCGGCGCCGAGGTGCTGGTCAACTATCTCCCCGTGGGCTCCGAGGAGGCGACCCGTTTCTACATGGAATGCGCGCTCAAGGCCGGAGTTGCGGTGGTCAACTGCATGCCGGTGTTCATCGCCAGCGATCCCCAGTGGGAGAAGCGTTTCCGCGACAAGGGCCTGCCGATCGTCGGCGACGACATCAAGGCGCAGCTCGGCGCGACGATCGTCCACCGCGTGCTTTCGAGCTTGTTCCGCGCGCGCGGCGTGCAGATGACGCGCACCTACCAGCTCAACACCGGCGGCAATACCGACTTCATGAACATGCTCGACCGGAACCGGCTGGCGTCGAAGAAGGAATCCAAGACCGAGGCGGTCCAATCGGCGCTGGTCGAGCGGCTCGATGCCGAAGACATTCATATTGGGCCGAGCGACTACATCCCGTTCCTCGACGACAACAAGCTCTGCTTCCTGCGCGCCGAGGGCAATCTGTTCGGCGACGTGCCGATGAACCTGGAGCTGCGCCTGTCGGTCGAGGACAGCCCCAATTCGGCCGCCGTCGTGGTCGATGCGATCCGCTGCTGCAAGGTCGCGCTCGACCGCGGCGTGGGCGGCGTGCTGACCGGCCCCAGCGCCTTCTTCTGCAAGCACCCGCCGCAGCAGTTCAGCGACGATGTCGCCGCGCAGCTGACTGAGGAATTCATCGCCGGCGAGGCGCTCGCCGCGGAATGAACTGCCTGATCATCGCTGCCGGGCACGGCAGCCGGTTGCGCTCCGTCTCTCCCAGCAAGCCTCTGACGCCGGTGGCCGGCACGCCGCTGATCGAGCATGTCTTGCGCGGTGCGCTGGCGGGCGGGGCCAGCGCCTTCACCGTCGTCACCGGTCACGAAGCGCCGCGGCTCGAGCTTTTCCTGACCAATCTCTCGCAGGTCCTCACAGTGCCGATCGTCTCGGTGCGGGTGGAGGATTGGGATCGCCCCAACGGCCATTCGGTGCTCGCGGGGGCCGCGGCGATCGAAGGCGATTATCTGCTGGCGATGGCCGACCATCTGTTCGATCCGTCGATCATCCGGCGGCTGCTCGGCGCGCCCGCAGCGGACCTCACGCTCGCGGTCGACCGCGACCTCGCCAATCCACTAATCGACATGGACGATGCCACCAAGGTCGCGCTAGGGGAGGGCGGCGCGATCCGCGCCATTGGCAAGACGCTCGAGCGGTTCGATGCGGTCGACACCGGCCTGTTCCGCGCCACGCCAGCGCTGGCGGCGGCGATCGAGGACGCGATTGCGGCGGGCGGCAGCGGTAGCCTGTCGGACGGCGTCCAGCGCCTCGCCGATCAAGGCCGGGCGGCCACCGTCGATGTCGCCGGGGCCCGCTGGCTCGATGTCGACGATCCGGCGGCGCTGGCCAAGGCAGAGGCGCTGCTCGGCTAGGGGCCGGCGGCCCGGTGGCCGTAGCTCATGACCCGCGCGAGGCGCCACCCGTCCGGGGTCAGCGCCCACAATTGGGTGAAGCGTGCGCGGCCGACGAGGCGCTCGGGCCCATCGCCCTGACGCTCGTAGAAGACGTGCTCGCCATCCTCGATCGCGCCGTAGCCGGGGACAGGATGGACGTTGAGCGTCTCGGCGACCAGCGCGCGCCGCCGCTGCCCTGGCGACGGCGCTGGCCGTTGGCGTGCGCCTGCCGCTCGCCGGTGCCGCGCTTGGATTGCTGGCGCTCGCGATTGCCGTCGGCAGCGTCGTGGGGAGGTACCACTACGCGGCCGACGCGCTGGCAGGCATGGCGCTGGCGCTGATCGGATTCGCGATCTCGCGATTCGTCTAGGCTCAGAACCGCAGCACGAAGCCCAGCGA
>DASQJU010000127.1:0-6808 GCA_035630915.1 Allosphingosinicella sp. | reverse complement strand
CTCCGCCTCGATCGGCGCGATCCGAGGTTTCACGTTCTCGACCAGCGCGCGCTCAAGCGGAAAAAGGAAGCAGAAGGGCTCGTTCTCCTCGAAGCGGACCCAGTGATTGGGCCGGGTGAAGCGCCAGTTCATCGTGAAGCTGTAGGGCGACCAGTCGGTCTCGATGACGCCACCCAGCGGTGCGATGCCGTCCTTGATCGCGTTGGGCGGGCCGCCGAGCCAGAGATTCCAGCCCTCGGACGTCCGGAACAGACCCTCGATGTGGAAGGTCAGCACGCCCTGACCGAACATGGAAACGGGCGCGCGGCGGGTGTCGGTGCCCGGATCGGGGCGGATCTGGACCGCCTCGGGCCCCTCGCCGCCGGTCCAGCGCGCCTCGAAGCCGCAGGGCGAAAGCATCTCCCAGCCATGCGCATTGGCGATGGCGAGCGGCAGGCAGCGATAGGCGAAGCGCTCGGCCGTCGCATCCATCCAGTCGCGCGTGGGAGAAGCCGGGCGCAGGCGCGGAGCCCAGCCTTCGTAGGTGTAGCAGACGAGCTCTGTCATCCGCCTTTCTTATTCTAGCGGGTGGCCTTGATCCACAGGTGGCGCGCCAGCATTAGCGGCGGCATGCGCAGCCAGTGCGAGCGGACGTAGAAGGCAAAGCGCAGGGCCTTGCGCTTTTCCTGCCCCCAGCCGTTGCGAGCGAGCAGCCGGGGCTCGAACAGACGGTCCGACAGGCGCGAGCGGCTGTCGGCGACGGGGCTGCCGTAGAGGCGGTGAGCGAGGCGCAGCGCAAGTGCGACCGCGCTCCCGAGCCCGTGCAGTTGGGCGCGCTCGTCGAGCGTCTGCCGGAAATCAGGCGAATCGAACTCGCGCAGCAGCCGATCGATGTCCCAAAGATTCCGGAGGCCGCCGGCGAGGTCGCCATCGGCGAACAAATGGGCCGCGGCGTGGATGATCAGGTCGGCGGGGCACGGGACGCGAAAGCCGCTTTCGAGCGTGACGCTGTCGGCGATCATCCTGGCGGAATTCGGCTTCGGCCGGGCCGTCGGCGGCAGAATCGTGTGGTGGACGTCGATCATCCGGTCGCGGTCGCGGTGGATCAGCGGGGGCAGTTCGTGCATCCAGCGGCGGTAATAGGCGTCGTCATAGCTGCCGGCCGACTTCAGATGCTCCCACCCGGCCGCCAGCAACGCCGTCTCGACTGCGCCCAGCGCGTCTCGCGGCACGAGGATATCGAGGTCGCCGACGCTTCGGCCGGCGCTCGCCTCCAGCCCCGCGACGTGAAAGGCGGTGCCCTTGAGCAGGACGACCGCAACATCGAGCGCGGCGAGCGCGCGTCGCGCCATCTCGGCTTCCCAGAGGGCTTGCGTCCGCTGCCGCTCGGAATCGCGGCGCGCCGCCTCGAACATGGCAGCGACGCGGGGCGGCACGGCGCGCCCCTCCATCCGGGCCGCCAGGCTGCCGAGCAGCTGTTCGGCGCGGGCCGCGCTGACCAGCGCATTCCAGTCGGCGACTTGCACCCCTTGCGGGTCACGGAGCGCGCGGACGAGGAGCCTTGCGGCCATCATGCCGCCAACTCCTGCCGAAAGTCCTCGACCAGGCCGACCGCGGTCGCGGTGTCGGGATAGTCGATCGCCAGCGCGGGAACTCCGCGAACGAGACGGGTCAGGGCATTGAAGCCGGGCTCGCCGAGCGCGACGTAATTGGTCGAGGCTTGGGTGAGGCGCATGAACGTCTCGGCTTGGCCGACCCCGCGCACCGCTGCGGCCGGACCGAAGCGCGGGAACAGGATCAGCGCTGGCATCGCCCCCTCCCCCATCCGCGCAATCGCCTCATCATTGGGCCGAAGGTGGCGAATGTCGCCCTTCGGGGTTCCGACGAGCCGTGGGCCAAAGCGTGCGGCCCCGGCCTCAGCTTCCATTACCGTGATCGCGCCGTTCTTGAGGCTGACCGCGCGCGGGAAGGGCAGCAGCATGCCGCTGTCGAGATCGAGCAAGGCGAACTCGTCGCCCATCAGCCGCCAGCCGCGTTCGCCGAGCAGTGCCGATAGCGTCGATTTGCCGGCGCCGGATTCGCCGGTGAGAATCAGCGCGCGCCCGTCCTTCTCGACGCTCGCCGCGTGGAGCAGCAGCCAGTTCTTCTGCCCCAGCGCCATTTGCAGGTTCATCCCCATCTCGGCGGCGAGCAGGCCGAGGCTGAGCGGCAGCGGCGCGGCGTCCGGCAGGATATAGTCGCCGCGGATCGCGACTGAAGGCCGAACGAAGCGCCGCCAGGGCTTTTCCGGCTCGAGCCGCACCGTGAAATCGGCGATTCCGCCCGCCGGCGCGGGATAGCCTTCGTAGAGCTTTGCCAGCGCCTCGATCGGCGCGCGCCAGGCGCTGCCGATGCGAAAAGCCACCGGGCCGATCTGGAGATTGAGAATCTCCTTCATCCCCGTCGCACCAGCCCCGAGGCCTCGAGTTCCTCGAGCCGCGCGTGGATCGCATCCTCTCCCTCGAACTCGAAGCGGGCGCGGAGCCGGCGGAGAAGCTCCGCAGGGTCGGCGGGGCCCGCATCCAGCGCTTCGAGGATCTCGGGCGCCGGCGGGGCAACGATGTGGGTCATGCCCGAGGGTGCGTGATAGATGAGGGTGAGGCCGTCGAGAGGAACGGAGCGCACGTCGCGGGAATCGGCGATGTAGATGGGATCGCCCATCGGCCGGTTCCGGGTCAGCGCGGCATCTGCAGCGAGGCGTAGCAGGTGAAGCCGCTCATCCCCGCCTGCAGCCGCCGGATGTAATTGGCATAGGCCTGGGAGGCGGTGGGATCGACCCCCGCGGGCGTGACGCCCGACCGCAGCAGGTTCTTGACCTCCTCGCCGCGCAGCGGACGCGCGAGCGGCGGCGCGGCGCCGGGCGTCCCGGGCGCGACCAGCCTCCCATCGGGGGCGACATAGGAGCCGCCGGCCGAAGGGCTTGGCACCGGAATCTCGCAATTGAGCACGGAGCCCGCGGTCTGGGCCAGCGCCGGACGCACGGTAATCACCGTCGAAGCCGCCGCCGCGCCGAGCACGAGCACCGTGCGCCGGCTCGGAACGAAGCCGCTTTTCCCGTTCGCCTCTTCCTCAGTGCCGCTCATGGAATTTCCGATACACCCGCGCCCTTTAATAAGGGTAAAGCGACAGCGAGGCGAGCGGCGGCAACCTTGGCTGTCCCGCATCGGGACGGGGCGCATGGCGGAAACGAGAGCGATCAAGGTGGCGGCGACGGCGCTGGCAGGCGCCGCGGGCGCAGCCGTGGCGGCGCTCGCCGGGGCGCCCGAAATCGCAGCCGCGATCGCGCTTCTCACGGGAATCGGGGCCTATGCCGTGTCGGCACCGGGCCAGCCTGCCGTCGGAGCAACGCCGCCTCCCGCCGAAGCGCCGCCGATACCCCTGCCCGGCCCCAACGACCTTCTCGACGCCGTGAGCGAGCCGATGCTGCTGGTGCGCGAGCGCCGCGTGCTGATCGCCAACCGCGCGGCCCGCGCCCTGCTCGGCGACCATGTCGAGGGCTCCGATGTCCGCCTCGCCATCCGCCACCCGGCGGCGGCGGAGCGGCTGATCGACGACGGGTGCGAGGGCGAGGTGACCGAGTTGATCGGCCTTGGCGACCTTGGCCGGCAATGGGAGATGGTGGTGACGCCGCTTCCCGACGGCAGCCGCACGGTGCGTCTGCGCGACCAGAGCCAGGCCCGTGCGGCCGAGCAGATGCGCGTCAACTTCGTTGCCAATGCCAGCCACGAGCTCAGGACTCCGCTCGCCACCCTGCTCGGCTTTCTCGAAACGCTGGAGGACGAAGCCGCCGGCGGCGACGCGGCGACGCGCAACCGCTTCCTCGGTATCATGTCCGGCGAGGCGCGGCGGATGCGCGACCTGATCGACGATTTGATGTCGCTCTCGCGGATCGAGGCGGATCGCTACACCTTACCGCGCGACAAAGTTGCCCTCGCGGACGTCGTCGCCGAGGTCGAGACGGCGGTCGCGGTGGTCGCGGCGGGGCGCGCCCTCCTGGTCGAGGACCGCGCCAGCGGGGCGTTGGTGACCGGCGATCGCGGCCAGCTGGCGCAGATGCTGAGCAACCTCGTCGTCAACGCCCTGAAATATGGCCGGGACGGAACGCCGGTGCGGATCGGCATCGCCCCCGCCGAGGGCGGCCTCGTCCGCCTCAGCGTATCGGACGAGGGCGAGGGCATTCCCTCCGAGCATATTCCGCGCCTCACCGAGCGATTCTACCGCGTCGACGCGGGCCGCAGCCGCCAGGTCGGCGGGACCGGCTTGGGGCTCGCCATCGTCAAGCATATCGTGCTGCGCCACCGCGGCCGGCTGGATATTGCCAGCCAACCGGGCCTGGGCACGACGGTCGGCGTCTGCCTGCCGCTCGCGGAGCCGCTGTCATCAAAGAGTCACGCCGGTGTCACAGAAGGCTCCCCGTCCGGACCTAGTCCGGGCGCCGAACCCGCTTGAGGGTGGCCAGGGAGGCTCACTTGAAAAAAACGCTGATCACGATCTTCGCCGCGGCGCTCGCGCTCGCGGGCTGCGGCAGCCCGACGGGCACCAGCGGCGAGACCGCCGCGCGCCAGGAAATCCGCATCGTCGGCTCCTCGACCGTCTACCCCTTCACAGTCGCCGTCGCGGAGCGATTCGCGCAGGGCAATGCGGGTTTCCACGCGCCGATCGTCGAATCGACCGGCACCGGCGCCGGCCTCAATCTCTTCTGCAACGGAGTCGGCGCCCAGCACCCGGACATCGCCAACGCCTCGCGACGGATCAAGGCCAGCGAATTCCAGCAATGCGCCCGCAACGGTGTACGCCAGATCATCGAGATCCCGGTCGGCATCGACGGCCTCGCGCTGATCGAATCCTCGCAGCGCCCGACCAACTTCAATCTCACCCCGCGCGACATCTACGTGGCGCTCGCCGCCAATCCGTTCGGCCGCCCGCAGACCGCGCACAGCTGGCACGAGGTCAATCCCGCGCTGCCCGACGTGCCGATCCGGGTCTACGGCCCGCCGCCGACCTCCGGCACGCGCGACAGCTTTGCCGAGTTGATCCTCGAAAAGGGCTGCAACAGCGATCCGGCGATGGAAGCGCTCAAGACCAGCGATTCCGACCGCCACAAGCAGGTCTGCACCCACATCCGCGAGGACGGCGCATTCATCGAAGCCGGCGAGAACGACAACCTGCTGATGCAGCGCGTCGCCGAAAATCAGGGCTCGATCGGGGTCCTCGGCTACTCCTTCCTCGAGGAGAATCAGGACAGGGTGCGCGGCATCCCGATCGGCGGCGTGGCGCCGACCTCCGCGACGATCCAGAACTTCACCTATCCGGGCGCGCGCAAGCTCTACATCTACGTCAAGGGCGACCATTTCGGCGCGATCCCGGGTCTGCGGGAGTTCCTGACCGCCTATTCGCAGGCCTGGGGGCCGGGCGGCTATCTCGCGCAGCACGGCTTGATCCCGCTGACCGACGCGGATCGCGCGGCCGCGCTCCAGGCCGTGCAGAATCCGACGCCGATCACGGCCGAGGGGCTGCACTAAGGCGAACGGCAAGTGACGACGACCACGATCACACTGCTGCTGCTTGGTTTCGGGCTGATCGCCTGGCTGGCGGCGCGCGCCAAGGCCCGGGCATTCCTCCGCCCGGACCAAGCGCGGCCACATTCGCTCCCCGCCTATCACGGCTGGTATGTGGCGCTGGTGGCGGTCGTCCCCGCTTTGCTGTTCGTACTGGTCTGGGGAGAGGTGTCCGACGGCCTCATCTATCAGCGGGTGCTGGCAAGCCCGGAGGCCGCGGCCTTGCCGGGCTTCGGCATGCAGCGCTCGGCGGTTCTCGGCGAGGCGTATGCGCTGGCCACGGGCGCGGCGACGACCGCCTTCAACCCGCAAGCGCGCGCGCTTGCGCCCGTTTATGCCCAGGCAATCGCCTTCTATGCCTGGATCGGCCTCGCGGTCGCCTTGCTCGTGGCGTTTGCGAGCGGGGCCCTCGCCTACAGCCGCGTTTCGCCGGCCTTCCGGGCTCGGACGCGCGTCGAGCGTGCGGTGATGGCCCTGCTGCTTCTGGCCTCACTGATCGCGGTGCTCACGACGCTCGGAATCGTCATCTCCTTGCTGTTCGAAAGCCTGCGCTTCTTCGGCACGGTCTCGCCACTGGAATTCCTCACCGGCCTCCACTGGAGCCCGCAAATGGCGATCCGCGCCGATCAGGCCGGCTCCTCCGGCGCGTTCGGCGCGATCCCGCTGTTCTGGGGTACGGTGTTCATCGGCGCGATCATCGCCATGATCGTCGCCATCCCGCTTGGCCTGATGAGCGCGATCTACCTGACCCAATATGCGAGCCCCAGGCTACGTGCGTGGATGAAGCCGCTGCTCGAAATCCTCGCCGGCGTTCCGACCGTCGTCTACGGCTATTTCGCGGCGCTCACCGTGGCGCCGGCGGTACGCGACCTCGGCCTGACGCTCGGCATCCCGGCCTCGAGCGAGTCGGCGCTCGCCGCCGGCCTCGTCATGGGGATCATGATCATCCCGTTCGTCTCCTCGATGGCCGACGACAGCCTCGCCGCGGTGCCGCAGGCGATGCGCGACGGCAGCCTGGCGATGGGCGCGACGCGCAGCGAGACGATCAAGAAGGTGCTCGTCCCCGCCGCCTTGCCCGGTGTGGTTGGCGGCGTGCTGCTCGCAGTGAGCCGGGCGATCGGCGAGACGATGATCGTCGTCATGGCCGCCGGCCTCAGCGCGAGCACAGCTAGATGATGGTCGGTATCGCCGAGTAGCGATTCCATCGCCGTGAGGCGCTTGAAATAGTGGCC
>DASQJU010000126.1:0-4101 GCA_035630915.1 Allosphingosinicella sp. | reverse complement strand
GACCTTCCGGCACCGTAATATTACGGGGCGCGCGCTGGCGGCCTCAATGGCGGCGAAGATGGCGCAGCCTATCCTGTGTTAATACTTGCAAGGTTCTATTCGTCTTGCGGGGCGGGCGTTCTGCTGTGCTTTGGCGCTGGGTCCGTTCGAGTTGGATGGTCATCGCTCGTATTGGGCCGCCAGTCTGCGGCCCGGGAAAAGCCGATGTTTGGATCACATGAGCCTCCGTCGAGCTGATTAGAAGCGTGTTGACCCTGTTGAAACAACAAGTTCGGTCCCTTTTTGGCAGCCGAAATGAAAAAGGGCGCGTAGTTAATGTCATGTTGCGCTCCGGCGCCAAGCAGCGTCAGGCTAATTCGTTTTGCCTTCCACATCCTATTGGTAATCCGCTGGCGAGAGCGACGCGGCGCACGATATTCGCCGGGTTGAACTTCGCGCATGCTACTCTATGCTTCATGTGCGTCCCGATGGGCGCCGAGGCATGAGAACCTCGCTTGATGGCGCCGGCTTTCATCGAGCACGGCCGGGTGGCCGCCCGCGTATGTCCAGACCGCTTGCGGTTAAAGGCGGCGGCGCATGTCCAAGCATGTTCTCAACACCCGGCTCATCCGCCGGTTGCCTCGCCGAAGGAGTCGGCGATGCACGTTGGGGGAGCAATTGCGCACTGGACTAGAGCAGAGGGCGGCGTGTTTGCGGCTGGACGGAGCTTCCCGCGATGAGCGAGCCCGCGGAAGCATCCAGCGCGCTCTCCGCCGAGGTAACGGAAAGCGGAGACGAATCCAGCCTGAGGGAAGGGGATTCTTCCCTCGCCGAGCTCTACAGGCGGGAATCCTCCCGGCTCGTGCGCCTCGTCGCGCGCGAGACCAGGAACCGGGAAGACGCGCGAGAACTCGTCCAGGACGTCTTCTTCCGGCTCGCGCGTCTGGGCCGTTCATGGGAGGCGCTCGAACGCCCGCAGGCCTATCTCCGCTGGGTCGCTGCGAACCTCCTCAGGGATCGTGCGAAGATCGCGCGGCGCCGCTCGGCCTCGCTTCACCTCGTCGCGGACGAGGAGACGCTGGCCGGGGCTGATCCTCATAAGCTCCTCGAATCGAGGGATATGCTGGCCCGCCTCGAAACGGCTATGATGCGCCTCAAACCAAGGACCAGGGAGATATTCATGGCCCACCGGGTCGAGGGGTTGAGCTATGCGGAAATCGCCCGGCGGACCGGTCTTTCGGTCAAGGGGGTCGAGAAACAGATGAGCAAGGCGCTCGTCGCGCTCGATCACATTCTCGGCGGACGCTGACGCGCGATGCGACTCTTCCGGACAAGAACCCAGATCAGGCGCGAGGCGGCCCGCTGGGCCGTGCGCCTCGCGAACGAGGCAAGCGCGGCAGACCGGGCCGAGTTCATGCGCTGGCGCGAAGCGGATCCGCGCCACGAAGCGGCCTATGATCGGATGGCCGGGATCTGGGCCGCCGCCGGCCAGCTCTCCGGGAGGCGCCTTCAACAGCCCGCCGCCCAGTCCGGCCATTTGCGGCTTGCCCTGGCGGCCATGGTCGCGGTCGCGATCGTCGCAGCCCTGCTTCTCCTGATCCGGCCCGGCTGGCTTGCGGGGGCTCGGGGCGAGATCGCCGAACTCTCCGTTGCAAGCGCGGTGGGGGAGATCCGCCGGGAGCAGCTGCCCGACGGATCCGGCCTGACGCTCGATTCCGGCAGCCATATCGAGGCTCGCTTCGGAGCCGGCGTGCGGCGCGTCGCCTTGCTTGAAGGCCGCGCGCGCTTCACGGTCGCCCATGAGGCAAGGCCTTTCATCGTGAGCGCGGGCGCCAGCCAGATCGTCGCGACGGGCACCGTATTCGACGTCGGCCTCGCCGACGGTCACCTCTCCGTGGCTCTTATCGAAGGTTCCGTCGAGGTTCGCCCCGGTGCGAGCGGTCCGGCTCGCCGGCTGGCCGCCGGGCAGAAGCTCGAGCTCGGCGGCGGCGCGCCCGCGCGCATCCGGGCGTTGTCGCGAGGGGAGACATCTTGGCCGAGCCGGATGCTCGAGTTCGACGATGCGCCGCTCGCCGAAGCGGCGGCTCTCGTCAACCGGTATGGCAGGCCGCAGCTCAGGTTCGCGGAGGCCGACATCGGACGGCTCCGCGTCAGCGGCGCCTACCGCGCGGGCGATGTCGAGGGGTTCGCGCGGAGCGTCGCCTTGGCCTTCGGCCTTCGCCTCGTTGCGCAGGCCGACGGCTCCATGCTGCTCACCCGCCCGGGGCGGCGCCAGCGCTAGCGGGCGTTCCCGAAAAAGGGGGTAAGACGCTTCTCCGTCGTCTGTGCGGAACAAGGGGGCCCGCACTCATGGAACAGTTCCGTTACCGGACCGGCGTTCTCGTCGGGCCATGGCGAGCGACGCGCGAGGATGCCGCGGCGGACGCGCTGCGCGCCGGCCAGGCGAGCGCGCCCGAGGGAGGGGGCGAGCTGCGCTGGCGCGTGGATGGGACGATCGAGCGATCGTCGGCCGAAGCCCCGCGCGGCGGGGACGACATCATCGGGACCGCGCGATCGGGAGACCCGGCCGGCTGAGATTTCTTGCCGGCAGAATTATTTCGGGGGGTAATCCCGCCGATTGTCGTCTGACCCCTTGAACGGTGCCGCATTCCAAGATGCGCCGGGGAAAAGGGGGAGAAGATGTTCGGTCAGCCAATGAGGTCTGCGGCCCGCTGGAGCGGTGCAGCGGCGATGGCATTCACGATCAGCGCCGCGGCGGCGCAGGCGCAGGCGCAGGCGCCCGCCGAGGCGGACTATGCGCTTCCGTCGCAGGCGCTTTCCCGCTCGCTGCGCGCGGTTGCGGTCCGCTCGGGCGTCAGCGTGATCGCGCCGTCGGAGCTCGTCACCGGACGGCGCGCGCCGCCCCTTCGCGGACGCTACGGTCCGCGTGAGGCCGTCGCGGCCCTGCTGCAAGGCTCGGGGCTGCGTGCGACTTTGGTCGGCGATGCTCTTGTCGTGGAGAGGGCGGGGGAGCCGGCCAGCGCGCAAAGCGCGTCCGGCTCCCTCAATGACACCGACCCGATCATCGTCACTGGAACGAACCTGAGAGGCGCCCAGCCCGCATCGCCGTTGATCGTCCTCCGGCGCGAAGACATCGAGGCGAGCGGTACCAGCTCGGTCGAGCAGCTCATGGGCAAGCTGCCGCAGAACACGCAAAGCGGGGTCAACCGCGAGAATTTCCGCGTCGTGGGGACCGGTGCCGATCCGACCGAGCATGGAGCCGGGCTCAACCTCAGGGGGCTGGGGCAACGCGCCACGCTCGTCCTGATCAACGGCCGCCGCGTGGCTCCCAGCAATGGCGGCTCGTTCGTCGATGTGTCCCTGATACCGCTCGCGGCGATCGAGCGGGTCGAGATACTCACCGACGGGGCGAGCGCCATCTACGGATCGGACGCCGTCGGAGGCGTGGTCAACTTCATCCTGCGGGACGATTTTCAGGGCCTCGAGGCGCAGCTGCTCGCAGGGTCCGCGACCGACGCGGACGGCGATGTGCTCCAAGGCGGCGCGACCGCCGGGGCCGGCTGGGGTTCGGGCCGCCTCATGCTCTCCTACGAATACCGGGCGGAGGACGCGATCCTCGCGCGCGACCGGGATTTCACGATCAACCTTGCGCCGGACACGGCGCTGCTGCCGCGGGAACGGCGCCATGCGCTGTTCGCAAATCTCGGCCAGGATCTCGGTTCGCGCCTGCGCGCCGAGTTGACCGGGTCCTACGCGACGCGCGACACCGACCGGTCCTTCTTCTTCGCCGGCTCGCCGCTTCCCGTCTCGGGCACGGCGGAAGCGACGACGGTGACCGGGGCCGCCAGCCTGCGCTATGCGATCGGCGGCGACTGGGCGGCGCAGCTTAGCGGCGGGTTCTCGGAGACGCGCACCAGCGAGCGCCAGGAGCAGGCCGGCGGGCTGGGACTGGTCAATGACCGCTCGACCCGCAACGCGGTCTCCGATCTGACATTCAAGGCCGATGGCGGCTTGCTGGATCTTCCGGGCGGGCCGGTCAGGATTGCGGTCGGCGCGGAGCTTCGCCACGAATCCTATCGCGAAGCCTTCAACACGAAGACCATCAGCCTGCCGATCGACGAG
>DASQJU010000125.1:0-4765 GCA_035630915.1 Allosphingosinicella sp. | reverse complement strand
CGACGTCACGGTCTCGTTCGCGGAGAACGCGGTGACGGCGCTCATCGGCCCCTCGGGCTGCGGCAAGTCCACCCTGCTGCGGGTCCTGAACCGCATGTATAGCCTCTATCCGGGCCAGAAGGCCGCGGGCCAGGTGATGCTGGACGGCGACGACGTGCTGAACGGCCGGACAGACGTCGCCGCGCTCCGCGCCCGGGTCGGCATGGTGTTCCAGAAGCCGAACCCCTTCCCCAAGTCGATCTACGAGAATGTCGCCTACGGCCCACGCATCCACGGGCTCGCATCGGGCAAGAGCGAGATGGACCAGATCGTCGAGCGCTCGCTGAAGCGCGCCGGCCTGTGGGACGAGGTCAAGGACCGCCTCGCGGAAAGCGGAACGGCGCTGTCCGGCGGCCAGCAGCAGCGCCTGTGCATCGCCCGCGCCATCGCTGTCGATCCCGAGGTGATCCTGATGGACGAGCCCTGCTCGGCGCTCGATCCGATCGCCACCGCCAGGATCGAGGAGCTGATCCACGAGCTCAGCGGCCGCTACGCGATCGCCATCGTCACCCATAATATGCAGCAGGCGGCGCGAGTCTCGCAGCGCACCGCATTCTTTCACCTGGGCGTGCTCGTCGAATATGGCGAGACGTCCGAGATCTTCACCAATCCGAAGGCGACGCGCACCAAGGATTACATCACCGGCCGGTACGGCTGAGGAGAAGCGGCATGGCGACGACGGGCCACACGATCAAAGCGTTCGACGAGGAGCTCGACACGCTGCGCGGCACGATCTGCGAGATGGGCGGGCTCGCCGAAGCGGCGATCCAGGGCGCGATGGAAGCGCTCGTCCGCCGCGACCACGAGGCGGCCGCCCAGGTCGTCCAGCGGGACAAGAGGATCGACGAGCTCGAGGTCCAGATCGAGCGGCAGGCGGTCCAGATCATCGCCCTGCGCGCGCCGATGGCCGACGATCTGCGCGAGGTGGTGGCGGCGCTCAAGATCGCCGGCATCGTCGAGCGGATCGGCGACTATGCGAAGAACATCGCCAAGCGCGTGCCGAGCGTCGAGGACAGCAAGATCAGGCCGCTGTCGCTGCTGCCCGAGATGGCTCGGATCGCCGGCGAGATGGTGCGCGACGTGCTCGACGCTTTCGCCGCGCGCGACTCCGCCAAGGCCGCCGCGGTGTGCGAGCGCGACGCCGCGGTCGACGATTTCTACAATTCCATCTTCCGCTCGCTGCTGACCCACATGATGGAGAATCCGCACAATATCACGCCGGCGACGCACCTGCTGTTCGTCGCCAAGAATCTCGAGCGGATCGGCGACCATGCGACCAATGTCGCCGAAATGGTCTATTTCGCGGCGACCGGCGAACATCTCGCCGACCGACCGAAGGGCGCGGACACGACCGCGATCGGGACCGACGACCTTGGCAGCTAAAGGCCGGATCCTGCTCGTCGAAGACGACCCTGCGCTGGTCGAACTGCTGACCTATCATTTCAAGCGCGAGGAATTCGAGATCGAGAGCACGCCGGACGGCGAGGAGGCGCTGCTGATCGCCCGCGAGAATCCGGCCGATCTGGTGATCCTCGACTGGATGCTCGAAGGCCTTTCCGGGATCGAGGTGTGCCGGCGGCTGCGCCGCGCGGCGGAAACCGCTAACGTTCCGATCATCATGCTGACCGCGCGCGGCGAGGAAGGGGACCGCATCCGCGGGCTCGAAACCGGTGCCGACGATTATGTCACCAAGCCCTTTTCCCCGCGCGAACTGGTGGCGCGCGTGCTCGCCGTGCTGCGCCGCGTGCGCCCCGCACTCGCCGGCGAAACCCTGTCCTACGCCGACATCGAGATGGACGTGGTCTCACACCGGGTGAAGCGTGGCGGCCAGCCGCTCAGCCTCGGCCCGACGGAATTCCGCCTGCTGCGCCATTTCCTCGAGCATCCCGGGCGCGTCTTCTCGCGCGAGCGGCTGCTCGATTCGGTCTGGGGGCAGAATAGCGACATCGAACTCAGGACCGTGGACGTCCACATCCGCCGCCTCAGGAAGGCGATCAATGCGGGTGAAGCCGCCGACATCATCCGCACCGTACGCTCGGCGGGATACGCGATCGATTCCGATCCGCATGCGTGAACATGGATCAAAGAACTGCATTGCACGTTGAGCCTCCATCGACCCCGCGCTGCGCCGCGGTGACGTGTGACGGCGCCCGATTCGAGCGCCTTAGCCCAAGGAGGACTCTCATGAAGTCAGTATTGCTCGCCACCGCTCTCCTGCTCGGAACCGCGGCCACGGCCCAGACCTATACGACCACCACCACGACCACGTCGGCGACCAGCCAGACCGTGGCGCCCAGCAACGCCAATCCAGAGCGCGACGCGCGCGGCATCCCGGTGATCTCTGATCCGGCGACGGCCCCGGCGGGCTTCAACCAGGCCCCGGGCATGAACGGCGTCGGCGGCCCGATGGTCGACGCGTCCACCCCGCCTGCTCCGCAGCCCTCGGACGCCTCCTACCCCGCCTGCTCGCGGACGGTGACCGACAATTGCCTGCAGGCCTACGAGCGCGGCCGCAAGCCGACCCGTTAAGCCGGTCTCCACAGCAAGGAATCACCCCGGCCGGGCAGCCCCCGGCCGGGGTTTTTCATGTCCCGCTTTGCTGTATTGCGTCACCAATACACTCATGATAAATGCTCTCCCCGCAGGAGGGAGAATTCCATGTACAGCGAAAGCGATCTCGAGGCCGCCGTGGCGGCCGGAGCATTGTCCGCCGGGCAGGCGGCGAGTTTCAGGAACTACATCGCGGCCGGGCGCCATGCGCCCGTGGTCGACGAGGAGCATTTCCGGCTGTTGACCGGATTCAACGACGTGTTCGTCGGCATTGCCGCGGCGATCATGCTCGCGGCGGTCGGCGCCCTCGGCTATTATGTCGGACCGCATATCGATCAGGACGGCCCGACCTTGTTCATGGGCCTATTCGTGGCAGCGACCGCCTGGGGCCTGGCCGAATTCTTCACCCGGCAGCGGCGCATGGCGCTGCCCAGCATCATCCTGCTGCTCGCCTTCGTCGGCGGCGTCTTCGCCACAATCGTGTTCGGCGCCGTGACCGCGATCGGCGAGGATTATTTCGATCAAAACGCGCAGTCCGCGCCGATCCTGTTCGCGATCGGAGCGGCGGTCGCCACGGGGATGGCCTGGCTGCACTGGCGGCGCTTCCGCGTACCGATCACGGTCGCCGTCGGCGCCGCGACGGCGGTCGCGCTGATCCTCGGCCTGCTCGCCTCGGCTTTCGTCACGCCGGAGATGACCGACGCGGACGGCGAGAGGCTGAAAAGCGTCCTTGAAGCCGCGGCATTGGTCCTTGGCCTTGGCACGTTCCTGTTCGCCATGCGCTGGGATGCATCCGATCCGCGTCGCGAGACCCGACGCTCCGACGTCGCCTTCTGGCTGCACCTGCTGGCGGCGCCGCTGATCGTCCACCCGATCTTCTCGCTGCTCGGGCTGAACGAGGGCGCCGCCTCGGCGCTGGGCGCGATCACCGTCGTGCTGCTCTACGTCGTGCTCGGCCTGATCGCGCTGGCGATCGACCGGCGGGCGTTGCTCGTCTCGGCCCTCGCCTACGTGCTGTTCGCGCTCAACCGGCTGTTCGAACTCTACGGCGTCGTCGAGCTCAACGTCGCGCTGACCGCTCTGGTGATCGGCTCGTCGCTGCTGCTGCTCTCGGCCTTCTGGGCCAGCGCCCGCCGCGCCGTCGTCAAGCCGCTGCCCGAGGGGCTGCGCGCCCGTCTGCCTGTGCTCGACCGAGCCGTCGCGGTGCCGCTGCCGGCCTGATCGATCGTCGAAAGAAGCTGCGTCCGTCCTTCTCCCCTATGCGGGAGAAGGGCGGACGTTTCTTTACTATGGTTGCCTGACGGCGCGTCTGCGGGTCTCACGCGGGTCAAAACGGGACGTTTGGTCCAATTCGGTAAGGTTTGCGTGCTACGGCAAACGCTCCCTTGGCTGAGTTTTCGACGCAAAGACGTGAGGATCAAAAGAATCTTGCCCCGAGGTCCGATCAAAGCGCTGGTTCTGGCGCTGGTGGTCGGGCTCGTCTTCGGCGTCGCCCAGGTCGGCGAACCACTCGAGAACGCGATCAAGGTCGTGCGGACCAAGGTGCGCAGCCATCCGGCGAGCGGATCGATCGTGCTGATCGCGATCGACGACCGCAGCGTCGGCGAATCCGGCAGCGCGCACTGGAACGGCAGCCAGCTGGCCAGCCTCGTCCGCCAGGCCGACGCGGCCGGGGCGCGGCGCATCCACCTCGACGCAGAGCTCGGTAACGTCGGCACCCCCACTCAGCAGGCGGATCTCGAAGCGGCGCTGGCGACCGCGCGGGCGCCGATCCTGCTGCCGGCGCGCTTCACGATTAACCCGGTGTCGGGGGCGCGATCCGAATCCCTGCCGCCGGCACGCTTCGCCCGCCATGCGCGCCTCGCCAACACCAACCTGTTCGTGTGGTGGGACGATGCCGTCTGGCGCCATCCCTACGCGGCCCAGGTCGGTAACCGCAGGCTGCCCGCGCTGAGCAGCGTGCTGGGAGGTGCCAGCAGCAGCGGCGAGGATCTGTTCCTGATAGACTATGCGATCGATATCCGCTCGATCCCCGTGGTCAGCGCGAGCGACGTCCTCGACCACCGGATCAGGCCCGAGCAGCTCGCCGGCAAACAGGTGGTCATCGCGCGCACGGATATCGGCGTTGAGCATTACCGCACGCCGGGCATCGCCCTGGTACCCGGTATCCTCATCC
>DASQJU010000124.1:0-2779 GCA_035630915.1 Allosphingosinicella sp. | reverse complement strand
GGGTCGTCGCCAAGGCCGGGTGCGGCGCTCTCGCCTCCGCGCGTGGGCAGCAACAGGCACAGGCCGGACATCGCGCCTCGGTTGGTGCCGATGCAATGGCTGCCGGCGTCGAGATAGAGGAATTCGCCGGGCTTCACCGCGATCGTGCGCCCGTCGACTTCGTAACGCTCGTCGCCCTCGAGCACGAGCTTGAGCGATGGGGCCGGCGCGCCGATCATCGAGCTGCCCGCCTGCAGCGAGCAGTAGACCAGCTTGCCCCCAGGCACGGCGCCGCGCGGCGCCTCGAGCTGGCGATTCATCACGGTAAAGTCGCAGCCCATCCGCTCGTCCCGTGTCTTACCCCGCTAGGACAGTAGGACCGCGAATCTGAACCTCAGCTTACAAAAAGTTGGCGATTGCCAATGTGATGGCGATGGCGAGCGCGGCCGCGACCCAGAAGCGCCAGGCGGGCGCGGGCGCCATGGCCTCGCCCGGCAGGGTCGGCTCCCGGCGCCCGGTGACCATCGGCGTGACCAGATCCTCTCGCTTCGCGAAGCGGTAATAGAGGATGGCCGCCACATGCAGCGCGATCAGTCCGAGCAGGATGTAGAAGAAGGTTTCGTGCCGCTCGGCGAGCGTCCGCGCCGAATCGTAGCTGATATTGTGCGACAGCGGGCCGACATCGAGCGCGTCCTCGTCGCTGGCGAACAGGCCGAGGCCGACCTGTATGGCAAGCACGAGCAGCATGGCGACGACGCTGAGGGCGCCGATCGGATTATGGCCGAACGCGGTTCGCGGTGCGCGCAGATAGCGAAGGACCGCGCCGGGGCCGCGCACGAAGCCGGAGAAGCGCGCGGTCGAGCTGCCGATGAGGCCCCAGATCAGGCGGAACAGGATCAAGCCCAGCATCGTCTCGCCGAGCAATATGTGCAGATCGAGCCGATGCCATTCGTGCGTCGCCCACAGGGCCGGGACGAGCAGGACGAGGGACCAGTGAAACAGCCGTGTCGGGAGATCCCAGACGCGGACCCGTTCCTCGATCAATGCTGGGGCGCCCGATAGCTGTCGTGGCAGGTGGAGCAAGCGCGGGAGACGCCCGGCACCGCGGCCCGGATCGCCACGAAATCGCCCCGGCGCGCCGCCGCGTCGAGGGTGCGCGCGGCGACGAGCAGACCGGCGCCGGCGCGCGTGAAGCCGGCATGATCGCTCCAGATTTCCGGGCGCGCGCGGGTCGGGACAGCGGCTTCGGCGCCGGTCCCGCGCGGGAACCAGCGCAGCACGTTGGCCGCATGGCCGACGATCGTTCGGCTGCTGGCGCGGATCGCGTCGATCGACGGCGAGTCGCTGCGCAGCTGCTCGGTGATCGCGTGCATCGCCCCGCCCATCTGCTTGTAATTGGCCTGGCGCATACGGATCGTGTCGGCTGCGGCAGGCCGGTTCTGCGCGGCTGCAGTCGAGACGATGGCCGTCAATGCGGCAACGGCAAGGACGAGATGCTTCAAGGGGCCACTCCTCTTACTCGGCGCCGCCTCCCATAACGCACGGTCGGCGTTCGTCTAGGAGGGGGAAAACGAAAAACGCCCCGGCCAGGGGGAAGCCGGGGCGTTTCGATGCCGGAGTTGGGCGATAAGCAACTGGCCCATTCCGGAAGATCGCTACGGATCCTGTCTAGGCGCCGCCGGCTGAAGCGAAGCTGACCGCTTGTGTCAGCCGCCGTTCAGCTTCGCGGCCGGCTGTGTATTGTACAAATAATACACTTTATCCCTTGCGCTCGCGCGCCCGAGGCACCAATCTCTGCCTTAACCACCTCGAACGGGGACAAACATGGCGACCCAGACCGAAACCGCATCCACCCTGACGCTGGATCCGCCCAAGCCGCTGCAGGACGTGCTGCCCGCGCAGGCCGCCGGCCTCGTGCCGCTCAAAGCCGAGGAGACGAGTGCGCTCGAACAGAAGGTCGACCAGTTCATCGGCGAGCTGGTCGCGCTGGATTCCAACTCGCCCGAATTCGGCAAAAAGGTCGATCAGCTGACGACGATGGGCCGCAAGGAGATCGCCGAAGCCGCGGGGGCCTCGAACCGCTTCCTCGACCGGCCGGTCAAGGCGATCGACAGCAATACCGGGATCGGCGCCAATCTGACCGAGCTCAGGAAAACCGTCGAAGCGCTCGATCCGGGCCGCGGCGGCGCGCTGACCAAGCCGCGCAAATTGTTCGGCATCATCCCGTTCGGCAATCGGCTGCGCGGCTATTTCATGAAGTACCAGTCCGCCCAGAGCCACATCGCCGCGATCCTCGCCGCGCTTGCCTCGGGCAAGGACGAGCTCTTGATGGACAATGCGGCGATCGACACCGAGCGCGCCAATCTGTGGAAGTCGATGGGCAAGCTCGAGCAGATGATCCACATTTCCAAGGCGCTCGACGCCAAGCTCGAGGAGAAAGCGAACGAGCTCGACGCGACCGAGCCCGCCAAGGCCAAGGCGATCCGCGAGACCGCGCTCTTCTACACCCGCCAGCGCACCACCGATCTGCTGACCCAGATGGCGGTGACCGTGCAGGGCTATCTCGCGCTCGACATCGTCAAGAAGAACAATGTCGAGCTGGTGAAGGGCGTCGACCGCGCCTCGACCACGACCGTGGCGGCGCTGCGCACGGCGGTAACGGTCGCGCAGGCGCTGACCAATCAGCGGCTGGTGCTGGAGCAGATCACCGCGCTCAACACGACGACCGCGGGCATGATTGATTCGACCGGCGAACTGCTCAAGACCCAGACCGCGACCATCCACCAGCAGGCCGCGAGCT
>DASQJU010000123.1:0-5364 GCA_035630915.1 Allosphingosinicella sp. | reverse complement strand
GCTCGTGCTCGCCGACGCGATGACCTGGGCGCAGCGCGCCTATAAGCCCGCGGTGATGGTCGATCTCGCCACGCTGACCGGGGCGATGATCATCGCCCTCGGCCACGAGCATGGCGGGATGTTCGCCAATGACGACGGCCTCGCCGCAGGCCTCGACGCGGCGGGCCGGGCGACCGGCGACAAGCTGTGGCGGATGCCGATGAACGACGATTACAACAAGATCATGGACAGCCAGATCGCCGACATGCGCAACAGCGCGTCGCGCGAGGGCGGTTCGATCACCGCCGCCTGCTTCCTCGGCCGGTTCGTGGAGGAGGGCGTCAAATGGGCCCATCTCGACATTGCCGGAATGGTCTGGTCGGACAAGGCGAGCCATCTCTACGACAAGGGCGCGACCGGCTACGGCGTCGCCCTGCTCGACCGCTACGTGGCCGACAATCACGAGGGGTAGGGCGCTTGCCCCGGGGGCGCGTTCCCTCTAGGGAGCGCGCCAATTCCACCCCATCACGGAGCTTCAGCGGGCCATGGCCACGACACGCACCTTTTCGATCATCAAGCCCGACGCGACGCGTCGCAACCTGACCGGCGCGGTCACCCAGATGCTGGAGGATGGCGGCCTGCGCGTGGTCGCTTCCAAGCGCATCCGCATGACCAAAGAGCAGGCCGAGGGCTTTTACGGCGTCCATCGCGAGCGGCCGTTCTTCAACGATCTCGTCGCGTTCATGACGTCGGGCCCGGTCGTGGTTCAGGTGCTCGAGGGCGAGGACGCCGTCGCGCGCAACCGCGAGATCATGGGCGCGACCAACCCGGCCAATGCCGACGAGGGCACGATCCGCAAGGTCCACGCCGAATCGATCGAGGCGAACAGCGTCCATGGCTCCGACAGCCAGGAGAATGCCGAGATCGAGATCGCCTTCTTCTTCAGCCCCGACGAAATCGTCGGCTAACGGCCCGTACCCGGCCAGAGCGCGTCGATCCGTCGGCGCGCCGCGGCCGGGGCGATCGTCTGGAGGCGCGAGAGGCCGCGCAGGCGAAGTTGGCGGCCCTCGAGCAGGCCCCCGCCCTCGACGCGATAGACTAAATAATAGATTGCGGTGTCGCTGAGCAGCGCGCCGTCACGATAGAAGCGCGTGGTGATCGCGACCGGGAGGCGGCGATCCTCGCGGCTATCGCCCTCGACCGCCTCCAGAACCGGTCGCCTGAACCAGGCGGCCTCGATCCGCGGGTCGGCGAGCGTCTCCATCGGCGCGACTGCCAGCGCCGAGGGAAACACGATCTGCTGTCCCTGGATGGTTTGTTCGGCATCGGCCGGGGCGAGGGCCAACCGCCCGCCCTCGCGGTCGGCCGTGGCGCGCAGGACCATGGTTCGCGCCTCGGCTTGCGCCTGCGTGCGCTCCGAGGCCTTGTCGCTCTCCTCGCCCGCCCGCTCCTGATAGCTGTTCCACAGAGCAAGGCCGGAGATCAGCAGACCGATCACGGCGACAATCTCGGCGAGGTTGATCCACCGCCGGCGCGTCGCTTCCTTCTCTGCTTCGGTCTTGGGGCCGTCAGTCGTCATCGGAGCCTTCTTCACCATCGCGCAGCGCGCGGCAATATTCGTCGAGCGCGAGCGGGTAGAGGGCGTGCTCGGCCTCGAGCACGCGCGCGGCCAGAGAGTCCGGGTCGTCGCGCGGCAGGATCTTGACCTTCGCCTGGGCGAGGACCGGACCGGAATCGAGGTCCGCGGTGACGAGGTGGACCGAGCAGCCGCCATGTTCGTCGCCGGCGAGGATCGCGCGACGGTGGGTGTCGAGGCCCTTGTGCAGCGGCAGCAGCGAGGGATGGACGTTGAGGATTCGCCCCTCCCACTTGTCGACGAAATCGCGCGAGAGCAGGCGCATGTAGCCGGCGAGCGCAATCAGCTCGACCTTGTGGTCGAGGAGGGCGGCATCGAGCGCGGCATCAAATGCCTCGCGCGCCATGCCCTCATGGCTCATCGACCAGGTCTTGACGCCGAACCGCTTGGCGAGGACCAGCCCCCGCGCCGTGGGCACGTTCGACGCGACCAGCACGATCTCGTAATTCCGCTCCGGATCGCGGCGCTTATATTCCGACAGAGCGAGCATGTTCGTGCCGCGCCCCGAGAGCAGGACGGCGACGCGTAGCTTCTCAGCCATTGTGGATGGCGGCCCAATGCTGGCGGGCGCCCCAGGTCTCGGTTGAGCCGGTCACGGTGCAGCCCTTGGCGCCTGCCTCGACGCGGCCGATGTGGGAAACAGTTTCTCCCGCCTCTTCAAGCAATTGCGAGACGTTGTTGATATCGTCTTCAGCGACGATCAGAACCATGCCGATGCCGCAATTGAACGTGCGGGCGAGCTCCTCGGGCTCGATATTGCCCTGGGCCTGGAGAAAGGCCATCAGCCGCGGCTGCGGCCAGGCGTCGGCGTCGATGACGGCATGGAGGCCGCCGGGCAGGACGCGCGGCACATTCTCGAGCAGGCCGCCGCCGGTAATATGGGCGAGCGCGGCGATCTTGCCAGCGCGGATCACCGGCAGCAGCGAGCGGACATAGATGCGCGTGGGAGCGAGCAAAGCCTCGATCAGCAGCCTCTCCTGATCGAACAAGGCCGGCCGGTCGAGCTTCCAGCCCTTGTCGGCGGCGAGGCGTCGGACGAGGCTGAAACCGTTGGAATGGACGCCCGACGACGCCAGGCCGAGAATGACGTCGCCGGCCTTCACCCGTTCGCCGGTCAGCGCCTCGCCGCGCTCGACCGCGCCGACGCAGAAGCCGGCGAGATCATAGTCCCCCGGCGCATACATGCCGGGCATCTCGGCCGTCTCGCCGCCGATCAGCGCGCAGCCGGCTTGGCGGCAGCCCTCGGCGATCCCGGCGATCACCGTCTCGGCGACCGCATTGTCGAGCTTCCCGGTGGCGAAATAGTCGAGAAAGAAGAGCGGCTCGGCGCCCTGGACGATGAGATCGTTGGCGCACATCGCGACGAGGTCGATGCCGACGCCCTCGTGCCGGCCGGCGTCGATCGCCAGCTTGAGCTTGGTGCCGACGCCGTCATTGGCGGCGACTAGCAGGGGATCCCGATAGCCCGCGGCCTTGAGGTCGAAGAAACCGCCGAAGCCGCCCAGCGAGGCGTCCGCGCCGGCGCGCGCGGTGGCCTTGGCGAGCGGGCCGATCGCCTTCACCAAAGCGTTGCCGGCGGCAATATCGACGCCGGCCTTGGCGTAGGTGTAGGATTCTTCTTCGCTCATGAGGGAAGGCGCTAGCCACAAGCCGCTTGGATTTCCACGGCCAACTCGCCAAAAGACGCGCGTGACGCCCGTTCGCCGCCCGCTCGTCTTCGTGATTCCCGCCGTCGCCGCCCTCCTGGTGGGGGCCGGAATCCTCTACGCCCAGCTCGAGGGCTCCGAGCGCGGCATTCCGCCGGTCGACAGCACGAGCAATTTCGAGATTCTGGGCGTCGAGGTCGACGTCAGCGCCGAAACGGCGGAAAAGGCGCGGATCGAGGGCTGGCGGCGCGCTCAGGCGCTGGGCTGGCGGATGCTCTGGGCCCGAACCCACAACCGTCCGATCGCGCAGGCGCCGGCGCTGACCGATTCGGTGCTGAACGACATCGTCTCCGGCATCGTGATCGAGCAGGAGCAGATCGGCCCGAACCGTTACATCGCCCGCTTGGGCGTGCTGTTCGACCGCGCGCGGACCGGGCAGATGCTCGGCGTGCAGGGCCTGGCGCGGCGCTCGGCACCGATGTTGGTCATTCCGGTGATGGTCACCGGCTCCTCGGCCTACAGCTTCGAATTCCGCAGCGAATGGCAGCGGGCCTGGGCGCAGTTCCGCACCGCCAACAGCGCGATCGACTATGTCCGGCCCTCGGGCGCCGGGATCGATCCTTTGGTGCTCAACCGCGGCCAGACCAAAAGGCGCGGGCGCGGCTGGTGGCGGATGCTGCTCGATCAATATGGCGCGGCGGACATCGTCGTACCCGAGGTGGAACTTCGCCGCGCCTATCCGGGCGGGCCGGCGTTGGGCGTGTTCAGCGCCCGCTACGGGCCCGACAATCTGCTGATCGGGCGCTTCACACTGACGGCGCGGAGCAGCGCCGAGATTCCGCAGATGCTGAACGAAGGCGTGAGGCGGCTCGACATGCTCTACATCAGCGCCCTAGACGCCGGCCTGTTACGGCCCGATCCCAGCCTGGTGATCGTCCAGCCGCCGCTTCCGCCGCTGCCGGCCGAGGAGGTCGAGCAGACCGCCGAGGACATGGGCCAGCAGGTCCCCGTCGGTATGACGACCACCATCAACGTCCAGGTGCCGACCGCCGACGCGGCCGCCGTGCAGCAGGCGGAGATTTCGGTCAGCCGCGTCAACGGCGTGACCTCGGCGATCACCACCAGTCTCGCGCTCGGCGGCACCTCGACCATGCGGGTGACCTTCGTCGGCGACGCCTCGGGGCTTGCTGCCGCGCTCCAGGCGCAGGGCTGGCAGGTCCAAGGCAGCGGCAGCACGCTAAGGATCTCGCGCTGAGGGCGGATGGGCCTGCGGTGAGCCAGATCGCGCTTCCGTTCGCCTGGCCGGTCGCCGACCGGGACGAGGATTTCCTCCTCTCCGACGCCAACCGCGCGGTCTACGATCATCTGACGCGCTGGTCGCTCTGGCCGGTGATGGCGACCCTGGTCACCGGCCCCCGCAAATCGGGCCGCAGCCTCCTCGGGCGGATATTCGTGCGCAAGACGGGCGGGCGGTTGTTCGACGACGCCGAGGATCATGACGAGGAGGACCTGTTCCACGCCTGGAACGAGGCCCAGGAAAAGCGCAAGCCGCTGTTGATAGTCTCCGGGCGACCGCCGCCGCAGTGGAAGATAACGCTGCCGGACCTGCGCTCGCGCCTCGCCGCGACGCCGCAGATGGAGATCGGCCTCCCCGACGACGCGTTGATCGGCCAGCTGATCATCAAGCTTCTGGGCGACCGCGGGATCGCCGCGCCGCAGGAGGTCGGCGACTTTCTGGTGCCCCGGATCGAACGTTCTTATATTTCTGTTATGAGGGTCGTGGATATTCTCGATCGCGTCATGCTCTCGCATCATCGTAGGATGACCGTCCCGCTCGCCAAGCGCGCGCTGGACGAAGCGGGGATGATCGGGCGGGCGCGAAGGATGGGTTGAATGACCGCGATTGCCGCAAGGGCTGCGAACGATGCCGAACTCCCGACGCAGGGGGACTCGGGGGTGTCGCCTTATTTCAACCGTGAGCTCTCCTGGCTGGCGTTCAACCGGCGTGTGCTCGAGGAGGCGTGCAACGAGGCGCACCCACTGCTCGAGCGGCTGCGGTTCCTGTCCATTTCGGGCAGCAATATCGACGAATTCTTCATGGTT
>DASQJU010000122.1:0-4987 GCA_035630915.1 Allosphingosinicella sp. | reverse complement strand
CTGCCGATCGACGAGACCCGCGATGTCGCCGCGGCGTTCGCCGAGACGCAGATTCCTCTGTTCTCGGCCGCCAACCGGCGGCCGGGGCTCGAGCGGCTCATCCTCACCGCGGCCGCGCGATACGAACATCATGACGGCTTCGGCTCGACGCTCGATCCCAAGCTCGGGCTGCTCTGGTCGCCGGTCGGCGGCCTCACCCTCCGCACGTCCTATGACACCTCGTTCCGAGCGCCTTTGCTCTCCGAGACGGCCGGGTCCTATTCGGCGATCTATGTGCCGGCGGCGCTGGTCCATATCGACCCCGCTTTGGCCAGCGGCGTCGCCCTGGCGCTCGGCGGCAGCAATCCCCAGCTCGGCCCCGAGCGCTCGCGCAGCTGGACACTGGGCGGCGACCTCGCCCCGCGCTTCGCTCCGGGCCTGAGCTTCGGCCTCAATTATTACGAGATCCGCTTCTCCGATCGCATCGCCTTGCCCTCCCAGATCATCACCGTCGTCGGCGATCCCGCCTTCGAATCGATCGTCACCCGCGATCCCGACGACGCCTTGGTGCAAGACCTGGTCTCCGGGGCGCAGGCCGCCGTCGACTTCTCCGGCCCGGGCTTCACCAACGGCCATGCGACGGCGGCCGACGTGACGGTGATCGTCGACAGCCGGGTCAACAACACGGCGATCACCCGCACAAGCGGGCTCGACGCCAATCTGCGCTACGCCTTCTCGATCGGCGGCAACCACCTCGTCGCGAGCTTCAACCTCAACCACATCTTCTCGTTCACCGACCAGCTGCGTCCGGGGAGCCCCGTCATACAGGCGCTGGACACGCCCTATCGCCCGCTCGACCTGAGGCTCCGGGGACAGCTTGGCTGGAGCCGGGCCGGCTGGTCCGCCAACCTGTTCGTCAATCACGCCGGCGGCTATCGCGACGATCGGGGCGGCCGCTCGCTCAGGATCGGGTCCTACACAACGCTCGATCTCTCGCTTGCTTATGAGGCGCGGCCGGGTAGCCCGCGCTGGCTGCGGGGAGCGCGGATCGCGCTCAGCGCGGACAATCTGCTCGACCGCGCCCCGCCCCGTCTCCTCCCCGACCCCGGCACCCCCGCCGGCCCTGGCTACGATCCGGTCAACGCCAGCGCGCGCGGCCGGTTCGTCTCGCTCGAGCTGCGCAAATCATGGTGAGCGTTGGGTTCGCGCGGGTCGTGCCCGTTGGGCCGGGCCTCAGGGCCCTGCGCAGGGTCTGGCGCGAGGGGTGGGCGGGATGGCCGGTCGCCGCCTGCCTGATCGCGGCGCCGGCGCTGGCCGAGCCCCCGCCAAGTCCAGAGGAGATCCTCGAAGCGGCTGACATTTCGGGGCTCGCGGCATCGCCCGACGGCCGTCACGTCGCGTTCCGGGTGGACCGCGCCTCGATCGCGCGCAACAGCTACGACCTCGCCTGGCAGGTGGCGGACCTCGAGACCGGCGCCATCCGGGCGGTCGCCGACGGCGGCGAGCCGATCATCGCCGATCCCGGCCTGCTCGCCGCGGAGACGCCGATCTGGTCGCCGGACGGGCGCTGGTTCTATTATCGCGCGCTTCGCTCGGGCGCGGTCCAGATCTGGCGGGCGGCGGCCGACGGGTCGGGCTCGGCGCCGGTGACCGCCGAGCGCGGGGACGTTCTTTCGATCGAGCGATCGGCGGACGGAAGAGGAATCGCCTATCGGGTCGGGCCGCCGAGCGAGGAGATCGAGGCCGCCGAGCGCGCCGAATATGAGGCGGGCATCCTGGTCGACGCGCATGTCGAGCTCGCCCAGAACGTCTATCGCGGCGCGATCATCAACGGCCGCCATACGACCCAGCGGCTGACCGGCTCCTGGTTCGCGCGCGGCGGCGTGCTCTGGTCGCGCCCGCCGCTCCTGCGAACGATCGAGTTCCGCACGCTCGTCGCGTCGGACGCGGGCGAAGCGGACCTTGCGGCGGCGCCGGCGATTGCAGGCGCGCAGGCCGCGCCCGACAGCATCGCGCGCTCGGTGTCGGGCGGCATCGCCACGGCGCGCTGGACCGGGAACGAAAGCCTGGTGGAGGCGCGGCGGCCAGGCGCCGGAGCGCCGCTCTCCTGCCTGGTGGCGGCGTGCCGGACTGCCCGCGTCGCCTGGCTCGCCTGGGCGCCGGACGGGGAGCGCGTCCTGTTCGCGTCTTCGGACGCCGCCCATGTCCAGAGCCTTCACGTGTGGGACCTTCGGGCCAATGAGGTGCGGCCGCTCGCGCGGAGCGAGGGCCTCCTCAATGGCGGGCGGAGCGAGAGCGCGCCCTGCGCGGCCGCGCCGAGCGGCGCGATCTGCGTCGCCAGCGGCTCCGCGTCGCCGCCGCGGCTCGAGCGCGTGGATCTGCGGACCGGAGCGAGGCGCCCCCTCTATGACCCCAACGAGGCGCTTCGCGCCCGCCATTGGCCGCAGGCCGAGCGGCTCGAATGGCGGAGCGATGAAGGGAGGAGCTTCACCGGAATAGTTTTCCTTCCCGAGGGCGCTCCGCGCGCCGCGCCCTTGTTCATCAATTACTACCGCTGCGACGGTTTCTTCCGCGGCGGCGTCGGCGACGAATGGCCGTTCGCTGCCTTCGCTTCGGCGGGGATCGCCGCAGCCTGCGTCAACGCCACGCCGATGAGCGGTCCCCAGGACGGGGTCGGCCAATATCGGGCGGCCCAGGGTGGGGTCGAGGCCTTGGTGGCGCTTCTCGCGCAGCGCGGGCTGGTGGACCGAGCGCGGATCGGCATCGGGGGGCTGAGCTTCGGCAGCGAGGTGACGATGTGGATGGCCGTCCATTCCGGCCTTGTCGCGGCGGCCTCTATCGCCTCGCCCCAGCTGGAGGCGTCGAGCTACTGGCTGAATGGGGTGCGGGGGCGCGACCATCACGACCTGTTGCGCCGGGTGTGGGGACTCGGGGCGCCCGATGAGACGCCCGAGCGCTGGCGTCTCCTCTCGCCGGCGCTCAACGTCGAGCGGATCCATGCCCCTTTGCTGATGCAGCTTCCCGAGCAGGAATCCCGCTATGCGGCCGAGCTTTATGCGCGGCTCAGCAACTCCTCGACGCCGGTAGAGCTCTACGTCTTTCCCGACGAGGCGCATATCAAGGCGCAGCCACGGCACCGGCTGGCCGCCTATCGCCGCAATCTCGACTGGTTTCGCTTCTGGCTCTCGGGAGAGGAAAGCGGCGACCCACGCGACGTCGAGCAATATCGGCGCTGGCATGAGCTTGCCGCGCGCGCTCGCTGATGGGCTGGCGAAGGGTCACCGCGAAAGGACCGGAGTAACTGTCGAAGGCTTCCTGAGATGGTGCATCCTTCCGACAATCGATGCCGTCGGCCCCCAACTGCCCGGAAGTGATCGATCGCCGCAAGCGAGCCGAAACGCCCACTCGGGTTCAATCCCCGTAAGAATACGGTAAATGCAGGAGGGGGCGCAAGCCAAGTAATAGAAATGTTTATGCCTGTTAGAGACTTACGCTTTTCCTCTTTCCATGAAGTCGACATGGTGATCTATTTCGAGTCCTCGTATCGAGTCGCCATTGGCGAAGGGGGTCTCATGCGGACGAGAGAAATGGCGCTATTGGTGCTTGCGGCGGCCGCTATTGCCGCCACCGCCATGGCCAGCGAAACAATCACCTATACATACGATGCGCGCGGTCGGCTGGTGAGGGTCGTGCGGACCGGCACGGTCAACAACAACGTCTCGGCCAATTACACCTACGACAAGGCGGACAACCGCACCAACGTCAACGTCGTCTCGCCCAATTCACCACCCTGATCCGTTCGCCGCTCGCGCGTCAACGTTGATCAGGAAGGGGGCATCCATGGGCTACAGGCATTTCCGGGCAGGCGCGCTTGGCGCGGCCTTGCTGGCGACCACCGGGCTGACGGCGCCGGCGCTGGCGCAGAGCAGCGAGCCAGCGCATCGCGCGATCGACGCCAACGGCGTCGACCTGATCAGCGGCACCTATCCGTTCGAACTCACCGAAGGAACGATCGGATCTGGCCAGGCAGTCATCACGGTCGAGCGACACGGCACCGACCCCGGCGGCGTCGGCAATTGGCAGAACATGTATCTCTACCAGTCGGTCTCCGGCGGAGTGACGTATGTAACCATCATGCTCGGCGACCGTTCGGAACGGTTCACCTATAACGGCTCGAGCTATACGCCCGCCCAGAACAATGGCGCGCGGCTGACCGGCGGCAATCACAGCGACTTCACCTATACCGCCGCCGACGGCACGGTGATCGTCTTCGGCGCCGCGACCGACGACCAGAACGGCGCCTCGAACCTGTGCAGCCACAGCAATTCCGATCAGACCAATTGCTACGCGGTCGCGACGGGCCTGACCCAGCCGGACGGAATGACCGTCACCTTCGGCTGGGACGTGCACGCCAATTGCGCCTCCCAGTTCAATCCGGACGGCAGCCTCGACTGCACCTATGCCTGGCGGCTGGATACGGTCGAGAACAGCTACGGCTATGCGGTCGACTTCGACTATGTCTCGAATAGCGTCTCCCTGCACCAGAACCCGGCGCCCAACTGGTACAAGCGCTCCGGGGAGACGTTGTCCAACGGCAGCACCACCGCGACGGTCTCCAACACGTTCGTCTCTTCGACAGTGACCGACGTCACCGATTCGAACGGGCGGACGTGGCGGATCACCAACGGCACCAACTCGCTAGGGATCCGCCGGCCGGGCTCGTCCTCGGACGACATCAGCGTGACCTTCTCAGGCGGGATCGTGACCCAGGTCGTGCGCGACGGGATCACCACCGGCTATTCGCGCAGCGTCAGCGGCAACAATGCGACGACGACGATCACCGACGCGGCGAGCCACGTCACGACCGTCGTCGCCGACACCAGCATCGGCCGGATCACGTCGATCACCGATCCGCTGAGCCATCAAACGACATACGCCTACGACAGCAATGGCCGTCTCACCCAGGTCACGCAGCCAGAGAGCAATTACATCGCCTACACCTATGACG